>CATJIO010000113.1 GCA_949740725.1 uncultured Lachnospiraceae bacterium
GGTTTCCCCGGTTTCCGCTTTTAAGGAAAAGCCGGATCTGGAAACCGCCAGGGCTTATATGAACCAGGGGGCCCTCTGGAATGGAGGTGTGTTCGCTTATAAGCTTAGGTATGTGCTGGAAAAGGCCCGTCAGCTTATGGAATTTACTGATTATTCGGATTTGTTTGAAAAATATGACACACTGAAAAAGATTTCCTTTGACTATGCGGTGGTAGAGCAGGAAAAGGAGATCCAGGTGATGCGGTTTGCCGGCCAATGGAGGGATCTGGGCACCTGGAACACCCTGACCGAGGCTATGGAGGAAAATACCATCGGCGAGGCTATCCTGGATGAGGCTTGTGAAAATGTGCATATTGTCAATGAAATGGGCGTGCCGGTGCTGGCCATGGGAATGCAGAATGTGGTTATCTCCGCCTCCCCCGAGGGGATTTTGGTGGCGGACAAGGATCAGAGCTCCTATATGAAGCCCTTGGTGGATCAGCTGGATCAGCAGATTATGTTTGCGGAAAAATCCTGGGGAAGCTTCCGGGTGCTGGATGTGGAGAAGGAGAGCTTGACCATCAAGGTGACCTTAAATCCAGGCCATGGAATGAATTACCACAGCCATGAATACCGGGACGAGGTGTGGACCGTGATCGCGGGAGAAGGGCGGACCATTGTGGACGGGATGGAACAGAAGGTGAAACCGGGGGATGTGGTGGCCATGGCTGCCGGGTGCCGCCATACTATCCTGGCGGATACAGAGCTTCAGCTGATCGAGGTGCAGCTGGGCAGGGAGATCAATGTGAATGACAAGAAAAAATACGACTTGGAAAGCAGGAGCTAAGCCCTTTCTCTTGAAACCGGCGGGGAAGGATTACCTTTGGGGAGGCAACCGCCTCAATGATGATTTTTCAAAAAATATTGATCTGTCTCCTCTGGCCGAGACATGGGAGTGCTCCACCCACCCTGACGGGCCAAGTCTGGTGGGAAGCGGGGAATATGAAGGCTGGCTCCTCTCTGATGTGCTGAAGCTGCACCCGGAGTACCTGGGAATCCACTGCAAGGAGGAGCCTCAGCCTGGCCAGCTTCCGATCCTGATTAAGTTTATTGACGCAAAACAGGATCTCTCTGTGCAGGTACACCCGGATGACGACTATGCCTTTCGGGTGGAGGCGGGCCAGCGGGGCAAGACAGAGATGTGGTATGTCTTGGATGCGGCAGAGGATGGGAAGCTGGTCTATGGGCTTTGCCACGATGTGGATCCGGAAGAGCTGCGACAGAGCTTGTATCGGGGAACCGTGGAAAAATACCTCCAGAAGGTTCCTATTCACAAAGATGATATCTTTTTCATCCAGCCAGGCACCGTGCATGCGGTGGGGGCCGGGGCGCTGATCGCGGAGATCCAGGAAAATTCCAATCTCACTTATCGGATGTACGATTATAATCGGGTGGATAAGCATGGGAGAAAGCGGGAGCTTCACCTGGACAAGGCCATGGATGTAGTCAATACCAGGCGGAGCACAGAACCCAGACAGCCTCTCAGGGTACTGAAATACCGGCCGGGCTGGGCCTCGGAATTTCTCTGCCGCTGTAAATATTTCCAGGTGGAGCGGATGCTGCTGAATACCGAGCGGTGCCGAAGCCTGGCGGACTTCCGGACAGACAGCCAATCCTATCAGGTACTGCTCTGCATTAGTGGGTGCGGGCTGATCCTGGGGGAGGATGGGGAGACACTTCCATTCTTTCGGGGAGACTGCATCTTTGTGCCGGCGGATTCGGCAGAGATCAGGATACATGGGAGCGCGCAGCTGTTGAAGGTAACTGGATAAAGAAGAGGAGGAGTATGAAAACTATGGATAATACGATGTGGAAAACCTATCAGCATTGGCTTCATCAGTGTTCCACTGACGCATCAGATGGGGCCATTCTGGACAAAGGGGAGCAGGGCCTGGATGATAGGGTGGATCCGGATCTGCTCCTGGAGCTTAAGGATATGGAGGGAGATGAGGACAGGATCCAAGATGCCTTTTACCGGAATCTGGCCTTTGGTACCGGGGGATTAAGAGGGGTAATCGGGGCAGGGACTAACCGGATGAACGTCTACACTGTGGCAAAGGCCTCCCAGGGCCTGGCAGATTATGTGAACAAGAATTTCCCTGAGGGACAGAAAATCATTGCGGTCAGCTACGACTCCCGCATAAAATCCCAGCGGTTTGCCAGAGTGGCGGCCGGCGTATTTGCGGCCAACGGAATCCAGGCGGCAATTTATCCGGAGCTGATGCCTACGCCTTGCCTGTCCTTCGCGGTGCGCTATCTGGGCTGTGCCGCGGGAATAATGGTAACCGCCTCCCACAATCCTTCGAAATATAACGGCTATAAGGTCTATGGCAGCGATGGATGCCAGATCACCACGGAGGCGGCGGATGAGATTCTGGGGGAGATCGAGAAGCTGGAAATATTTGATGAGGTGAAGGGCATGACCTTCCAGGAAGGTTTACAGGCCGGAAGGATTTCCTACATCCCGGAGGAGGTGTACACCGCCTTTGTGGAGGAGGTGAAAAAGCAGTCCCTTCTGCCCGCTCCCTCCGGGCAAGGGTCTGACAAAGAGGCGACGGTAGATAAAGACGTGGCCATTGTCTATACACCATTAAATGGCGCGGGCCTAAAGCCGGTGCTGCGCACCTTGAAGGAGAGCGGTTATACCAATATTACTGTGGTAGAGGAACAGGAGCGGCCGGACGGCAATTTCCCCACATGTCCTTACCCCAATCCGGAGATCCGGGAAGCAATGGCTCTGGGAATAGAGTGGGCGAGAAGGAGCCATGCGGATCTGTTGCTGGCTACGGACCCGGACTGTGATCGGGTGGGAATCGCAGTGAAGGATGAAAAGGAAGAGTATGTCCTTTTATCTGGCAATGAGACTGGCATCCTGCTCCTGGATTATCTCTGTTCCCGCCGAAAGGCCATGGGCATTATGCCGGAGAATGCGGTGATGGTCAAGACCATTGTCACCATGGATTTGGCGGAGCGAATTGCTGAAAAATACGGCGTGAGGACGGTGAATGTCCTGACTGGCTTTAAATATATTGGAGAACAGATCGGGCTTTTAGAGGCTGAGGGGAAGGAAGACTCCTATATCTTCGGCTTTGAGGAAAGCTATGGCTATCTGTCCGGCGCCTATGTCCGGGATAAGGATGGGGTAAACGGTGCGTTCCTGATCTGTGAGATGTTTGCCTACTACGCTTCCCAGGGAATTCGTCTGTTGGAAAAGCTGGAGGAACTGTACCGAGAATTTGGATATTGCCTGAACACCCTTCATTCCTACACCTTTGAGGGAATGGCCGGGCTTGAAAAAATGCAGAGAATGATGAAACAGTTTCGGGAGACCTTTGCAGGAAATGGTCAGGAGATGACCTTCGCCGGAAGAAGGGTTTTGGGTTTCCTGGATTTTGGAGAGGGGTTAGATGGGCTGCCCCCGGCAGATGTGTTGAAGCTCCAGCTGGAAGAACATGGATCTATCGTCATCCGCCCCTCGGGGACAGAACCGAAGATCAAAGTATATCTGTCGGTGAGCGGGGAGGATCGGAAGGCAGCAGAGATCGCAGAGAAGGAGCTCACTGAGGAGTTGGAGAAATATTTGTTGTAAAAACCTGGCGAGAAAAGACCGCCAAACAGATGAAAATCCTTGTAAAGCCTGAACAAAGCTTTACAAGGATTTTTAACATTATGCTTTCTGTGCTTTCTCTTTCTTAATCACCTTCAAAATGTATGTACTTAAAAAGAATCCGATAACTGCAAAAGCGGCCATAGTAATGAATACGATTCGATAGCCAGAGAGGCCTTCATAGTGGTCAAGGATTGCTCCGTAAACAGCATACATAAATGCTCCGGGCAGATAGCCGACAAAGGAGCCAATGGACATGGCGGATCCGGTGATATCGCGGGGAACGTTTACTTCGTCCATGGGGGCAAAGAATACGGCGCGCATACTAAATACAAATGCACTGATTGCAAGAGTGATGACCATTCCTAGAATGACGCCAAGCTGCTGATGGGGCAGGAAGGAGAAGCCAACGAGAACAGCGGCCACGATGACAAAGCAGATCCTTAAGTATTTTGTAGCAGAGTGTAAAACTTTATCCGTAATAAAGCCACCTACAGGGCCGCCTAACATTTTCAGACCATACTGATTGATCACGCCGTACACGCCGACCAAAACAGCAGGAATGGCGTAGGCGTCACTTAAGAAGGGGATGAAGTAGGTTAATCCGCAATATACACTGTAGACAAAAAATACATTGAGGGAAGCCAACCAGATATTTTTATTTTTTAAGGCGCGCATGATCGTACCCTGGGACTTCGTTTCTCCAGGCACATTCTTTTGTACAGGCTCTGTGTCTGCCGGCCGATCCGGCTCCAGGAGGAAATAAGCAACAATAGCGATTACACCTGGCACAATGGCGTAGAATAAGATGGCGGCGCGGAGCCCGGCCTCATTACTTCCAAGGGCTGAGAAAATACCCAGTGCACAAAATGCGATAATTGTATCTACGAGGCCACGCCCTGCTTCAAGGATACCGAACATTCGTCCCTGCTCATCTTCATTTCCCAGTAAACGAACAGTTTTTAGCATGGTAGGCCAATAAAGCATATCGGCAAAGACTGCCAGCAGGCAGTAAATCAGCAGGAATATGGGATAAGACGGAAAAGTGGAAAGCCACAGTCCGCACAGGCAAATACCGGCCAGAGAGGCGGGAATCATGATTTTCTTGGAAATACGGTCAACTACCAGGATGGCAGCCAGGAATCCGAAGGTGGAAATCCACCCGGCGATACTTACGGCTCCGCCGATCTGGGTATGGGAAAGTCCCATAAATTCCTGCATGGGAACGTAAAATGCGTCTTTCATAAATCCCAGCTTGTAAATGGTTCCAGCGCCCAGCATCAGAGCACCAAAGGATATCCACTTTTTATCTAATCCTTTTTTCTGTTGTTCAGACATAACTTGTCACCTCATCGATAATTTTTTGCAGCTGCCTGCCCGGCAGCTTGTGGGGAAATGGATTTAGCTTGCCTTTAGTATAGTTGCGTTTATGTGCGGTGTCAAGTGTTTTTGTGCATTTTGTGGGTAAAAATTTGTAGTTTCTTTATATATACAACAGAAAAGATGGGGATATATGTTGCAATTATGTGCATTTAATTGCGTTTTTTGAAAAAAGTGGTTGCACTTTTGCACGGATTGTGGTATAGTCATGGACAGGGAATGGATTTAACGTAAAGGAGAGATGTTATGCTGTTAGAACAACGACAGGAAGAGATCGTTCAATTATTGATGAAGGAAAAAAGCATTAAGACCAGCACACTGTGCGGGCTGTTTTCCGCTTCCCGGGAGACAATCCGACGGGATTTGGAATCGCTGGAGGGCCAGGGTATGTTGAAACGGATTCATGGCGGGGCCATGAGGCTGGATTCTTACCCAGAGAATACAGCGACGTACACATCCTTTGATCAGAGAAAAAAGGAACATTCCCTGAGCAAAGAGGAAGTAGCATTGGAAGCGGCCAGCCATATATTGGAGGGCCAGGTGATTGCCCTGGATTCCGGGACCACTTCCCTTGAACTTGCCAGGGTGATTAAAAGCCGCTTCCACAAGCTTACCGTGGTTACCAATTCTCTGAGCATTGCCAATGAGTTGGCGGATGCAGAGGGGATTACGCTGATTTTAACAGGAGGAATTTATAGCCAGGAGGAAAGAGCATGTTTTTCAGATATGGCTACCTTGATTTTGTCACATATCAATATTGATCTTTTATTTCTTACGACCTGCGGGATATCGGTAAACCGGGGGATTACGTATCAGCGGATGGAGGATCTGGTGGTACAGAATAAGTTTATGGAAGCCTCCGATGAGACGATTGTGATTGCAGATAGTTCGAAGCTGGGCATGAACTCTCTCGTTCGAATGTGCGGAGTTGAGCAGGTGTCGATGATTATTACGGATTCTTCGGCATCGGCAGAACAGATAACCGCCTTTGAAGAAGCAGGCATACATGTGGTGATTTCCGGAAAACGGTAAAGCGTGTATTGCCGTATAAAAGATGGAGGAGAAAAGGATGAGTGTACAAAAGGAAAATAAATCGGATATGCCAAGTGTTCTTCTCGTTTCTGTGGATGCGCTGAAGCCAGAATTTGTTTTTGAACAGAAACGTCTGGGAATCGATTTGCCGGTGATTACCCGTTACTTTGTGGAGAGGGGACTGACTGCGCGCAATGGAATGAAAAGCGTATTTCCCACCTTTACCTATCCATGCCATCAGAGCATGATTACTGGAACCAACCCAGCGACCCATGGTATTGTGAATAACGGGATCTTTGATCCTACCGGCGCTCACATGGGTGCATGGCATTGGTTTGTTAATGATAAGGTGAAAACATTGTGGGAAGCAGCGAAGGAACATGGATACTGTTCAGCCAGCACGGCATTTCCTACATCTGTCGGCGCTAAGGGGGACTTTATCGCTCCGGAATTCTGGTGGGACGGCTCCTCTCTGGACAGCCGGTTTATTGATGCAGTAGCCAATCCTCAGGGACTGATTTTAGAAATGGAAAAGGAGATTGGACAATATGCGGGAGGGCTGGACCTGTCTGATCAGGGCGACGCCCAGAGAGGGAAAGCCGCTCTTTGGATGCTGAAGAATAAGCTCGCGCCCCGTGCAGAGCAGCAGCCCTTTTTCCTGTCCGCCTATTTTGCCAGCTTTGACGAAAGCGCCCATCAGAATGGAGTATACAGCAGAGAGGCGGCAAAAAGCCTGCAGAAGATTGACCGGATGCTGGGAGAGCTGATCGAAGAGGCACAGAGAATAGCCGGAGATCATCTGGTGGTTTGTGTGGTATCGGATCATGGCACCTTAGATAACACACATAATATTTCTCCGAATGTACTTCTGAAGGAGGCGGGCCTCATTGAGACAGACGGACAGGGGAAAGTGGTTTCCTGGAAAGCATTCAGCCAGAGAGCCGGAGGAACAGCGGAGATCCGCCTGGCAGATCCAGAGGATGCAGAGACTGCGGCAGCATTAAAGGCGGTTATGGACAGACTGGCCGGAGATAAAGAAATGGGAATCCTGGAAGTTTTAGACAACCAGGCGGCAAAGGCGCGGGGCGGATTCCCCCAGGCAGCCTATGTGCTGGTCTCCCAAAAAGGATATGAACTGCGTGATGATGTGGACGGAGATTATTGCCGCACGAGGACGACGCAGAAGGCGCAGCACGGCTATAGTGAGGAATTCCCGGAAATGAGGGCATCCTTTATGCTGTTTGGAGAGGGGATTGCCAAGGGAAACATCGAAGATGTACGTCTGATTGATGTCGCGCCTACGCTGGCACACATTATGGGATTTGTGCTGCCGGATGCTGAGGGACGGAATTTGCTGGGATAAGGGGGAATCCGTGGACAAGATAGAGCTGTTTTTTGAAAAAGCTTCTGCGTATTTGTGGGGAGATTGGATGCTGGTCGCCCTGCTGGGCCTTGGGATTTATTATACCTGTATGACCGGTTTTGCGCAGGTGCGCTTTTTTCCCTGCATACTCCGAAGGTTTGCGAAAGAAGCGCGGGAGAGGAAGGGAGAGCAGGCTGGCGCAGGAAAATGTTCTTCCTACCAGGCGCTATGCGCGGCAGTTGCAAGCTGTGTGGGCAGCGGCAATATCGTAGGAGTTTCCACGGCGCTCCTTGCCGGCGGGCCAGGAGCGCTGCTGTGGATGTGGGTAGCAGCCTTTTTGGGCATGGCGACGAAATTAGGGGAGATTACCCTGGGAATGCGCTATCACAGCTATGATCAAGAGAGCAAAGTGATCGGCGGGCCGATGTATTATATCGCTTATGCCTGGAAAATGAAATGGATTGGCGCATTGGTCGCTGTGCTGCTGTTTGTTCAGAATGCTGGCGCGACGCTGATCCAGTCCAATACCATTTCTGGTGTGGCAAAGGAAGCATTTTTCCTGCCGCATATAGCAACGGGAATCCTCTTGGCCCTCATCATGACCTTTGTGATCAGCGGAGGATTTCAGCGCCTGGTTCATACAGCGGAAAGGATTGTCCCCATTATGGCGGGCATGTATGTTTTCTGTGGACTGATTGTCCTGATGATGCGCATGCCACAGATTCCGGCAGTATTGAAATCGATTATTCAGGGAGCATTTACCATAGAAGCCGGGACAGGCGCTGTCGCCGGCCTGACCATGAAGGAGGCAATGCGCTTTGGCGTTGCCAGAGGACTGTACTCCAATGAGGCCGGGGAAGGTTCAGCGGCGGTAATCCATTCTTCCGCACAGGTAGATCATCCGGTCAGACAGGGACTGTATGGGATCATAGAAGTGTTTATTGACACGATCATTATCTGTAGTACCACTGGATTTGTGGTGCTGCTTACCGGAGTGAATCAATCCCACGGCAATGCGTCTACTCTTGCGGCCGCCGCTTTTGGCAGCGTGTTGCCGGGGATGGATAAGGTGATTGCAGTCAGCCTGATTTTATTTGCCGGAACCTCGATGATGAGCCAGTGGTATTTTGGACATGTGAGCCTGACTTATCTGGGAAAGCCAAAGCTGGCGCTGTTGTACCGGATGCTGTTTCCCCTGATGATAATTTTTGGCAGTCTCAGCACCATTGAACTGGTGTGGTTTATACAGGACTGCGCTCTCGGGATCCTGATCCTACCCAATATTGTGGCGCTGTTTATATTGGGACCAGAGGTCAAAGGACTTGTGCGGGAATTTACCGCCATCTGGAGGAAAGAGCAGGAAGAAGGTAAAAGGAGTGCATAAGCGGAAAAATAGAATTAAGAGGATAAGGATATAAGGAAAGGGAGCAGACCGATGAGAAGTGATTTGCAGAAATATATAGATAAGATTCCTGCTGTGGCAGATGCTGCCCAGCTGAGAGAAACTTTTTGGATGAACAGCCGTCAGAGGGCTGGAGGACAGAATGAAATCAAGGAAGTGAACCCAGAGCAGGTTAAGGATGCAAGCCAGAGGCTTTTGCGCTTTGCGCCCTACTTAAAAGAGGTTTTCCCTGAGCTGGAGAAGACCAATGGAATCATTGAATCCGAGCTGAGAGCTATTCCGTCTATGAAGGCATGGCTGGAGCAGGCTTATGAAACAAAGATCCAGGGAAAACTCATGCTGAAGATGGACAGTGATCTCCCGGTATCCGGTTCGGTGAAGGCCAGAGGAGGAATCTATGAGGTATTAAAGCATGCGGAGGATCTGGCATTGGAATCCGGCATGTTGAAGATTTCTGACAACTACCGCATTTTAGCTGAACCCAGGTTTCAGGAATTCTTTGGGCATCATAAAATTCAGGTGGGAAGTACAGGAAATCTGGGGATGAGCATTGGCATTATGAGTGCAAAACTGGGATTTCAGGTGATTGTACATATGTCTGCAGACGCCAAGCAGTGGAAAAAGGATTTGCTCCGCAGCAGGGGTGTGGAGGTTATCGAATATGCTGACGATTACTGTGCAGCGGTAGAACAGGGGCGGAAAAATTCGGATCAGGATCCCATGAGTTATTTTGTGGATGATGAAAATTCGCAGGCGCTGTTTATGGGATATAGTGTGGCAGGAGAGCGGCTAAAGGCGCAGCTTGAGGAGCAGCAGATTCTGGTGGATGAGGATCACCCGCTGTTTTTATATCTTCCCTGTGGAATCGGAGGCGCGCCGGGAGGGATTGCCTATGGAGTGAAGCAGATATTCGGTGATCATGTACACTGCTTTTTTACGGAGCCGACCCACGCTTGCTGTATGCTGCTGGGTATGGCGACTGGACTTCATGACGGGGTGAGCGTAAAGGATTTCGGAATTGACGGAAGGACCGATGCGGACGGCCTGGCGGTTGGACGGCCATCGGCCTTTGTGGGACGGGTGGTGGAACCGATCCTCTCCGGCATTGCCACAATTCAGGATGAAAAACTGTATGATTTGATGCGCGGGCTTTTACAGGAGGAGAATATTTTTATTGAGCCCAGCTCCTGCGCTGCCTTTGCTGCACTGATTCGGGGCGAAGAGATGAGGGCTTACATTGATTCCAAAGGATTAACGGAAAAGATGAGCCAGGCTACCCATATCGCATGGGCCACCGGCGGAAGCATGGTTCCGGAAGAAATGAAAAAAATATACCGGGAGACCGGGCTGTAGGTGGCCATGGGGTATCGGTTATTAGTGTTGGACATTGACGGAACGGTGACCAATTCCCAAAAAGAGGTGACGGAAAAAACGAGAAAGGCGATCATTCATCTCCAGGAAAAAGGCGTCCGCGTGGCTATTGCCTCCGGGCGTCATCCCCAGGGGGTGCTCCCCATTGCCAAAATTTTGAATTTCCATCAAACGGGCAATTTTATTCTGGCATTTAACGGGGCGAAGATCATCAATGTACAGCAGAATACCTGCGTTTACGAGAGGAGGCTTCCGCCGTATCTTCCGGCCAGGCTGTGGAAGGATGCCAGGAAGTATGGACTGGGAATCTTAACCTATACAGATAGTGCGCTGATTGCAGGAACAGAGCCAGATATCTATATGGAGCTGGAAGCAAAGATCAGCCATATTCCCATTGAATACCACGAAGATTTTTGCCGCTTTGTAGACTTTCCAGTAAATGGATGCCTGTTTACCGGTTTGCCGGAGGATGTGGAAGCCATAGAGCCGGTATTGGCCCACCGGTATTTTCATGAAACCCAGATTTTCCGATCGGAACCTTGTTTTTTGGAGGTGGTTCCGAAAAATGTGGATAAGGCCTACAGCCTAAAACATTTGCTGGAGATTCTGGGAATTTGCCGGGAGGAAATGGTTTGCTGTGGTGACAGCTTTAACGATGTGTCCATGATCCAATATGCCGGATTGGGGGTAGCGATGGCAAATGGACAGGAAAAGGTAAAGGATGTGGCCAATTACATTACGGAAAGGGATAATGATCATGATGGGATAGCTGAGGTGATTGAACGCTTTTTCTGAGGATACTCACAGCGAAAAAGATTAGCAGTAGTAGAATGAAAAATTGGAGGGTACGAGGGGCCGTTGCGAAATAGATGAGAAAACATCGATGGTGCAGCGGCCCTTCATGTATGCCGGCGATAAAGGGATAAGAAAAAGCCAATTTTGTTTTTATGAATATGTCCTGATGATCTCTTCCGCAACCTCACGCTTGGAAATGCAACGATCCATTGCCTGTTTTTCTATGTAGCGGTGGGCATCCGGCTCGTCCATCTTTATCTCGCAGATAAGAAGCCACTTTGCACGGTTGACGAGACGGATTTCTTCCATCTTTTCCTCGATAGAAAGAGTTTTCTTTTCTGCTTTGCGAAGACGTTCTCTTGCGCTTGCCATCCAACCGAGAGCCATAATCATTGTTTGTTTTGCCATTGGCTTTGGTAGGGTAAACACGCCGTATTCGGCAACTTTATCGTATATTTCCGCGTGCAGTTCTAAACGAACCATAAGTAAAACAACAGTCCCTTTGGAATTACAGGTATCAATGGCAAATCGTGCTCCAATATCATCTGGTAAAGGCGAGTTGATGATTATATAGTCATATGCCCGTTCAGCAAAAGCCCTTTTTGCAGCACTGATACTTGATACGATGTGAACTGGGGCATATTTTGATTCGGGGAGAAAAGAGGTGAGAGCGGTATTTAGATTTTCTGCCGCCGAAACGATCAGAACACTATATATCCGTTGGTTGAGACTCATTTTGCACCCCTCTCTTTTTGCTGTTCATTCAATTTATTGATTACAATAGATATCCAGAATTGCGGCGGGCACATGGGCCTTGATAAACTCACTTACCGCTGCAATTTTGCACGCCGAACGCAAATTTTCAGGCAGCTTCTTGAATTTTGCCAGAGTTTCCGGATCGGCTTTATACAGATTGATATTTGTGGCCTTTGGCATATCCAGTTTGTTTTGAAGTCCGTAAAGACCTGCATAAATCATAAGGGTGAACGCAAGGTACGGATTTACGGTTGGATCGGGAGAACGAAGCTCTGCGCGGCGGTATTCTCCCAGGGCAGCCGGAATACGAACCAGCTGAGAGCGGTTTTCACTGGACCATGAAATAAAGCTGGGAGCTTTATTTTGTCCAAAACGTTTATAGGAATTTTCAGCCGGGTTGAGGAATGCGGTCATTTCTTCCGCTTTTTCAAGAATACCGGCAATCATATAACAAAGATTTTCTGAATTTTCATCAGGTCTTACGGATATGTTGATATGAAAACCGTTTCCCGGTTCATTATCAAGAGGTTTGGCAGAAAAGTCTGCATACAGACCATTCCGGTGAGCAACGGTTTTTACTACGGTTTGAAATGTCATCGCATTATCTGCCGCAGTAATCGCATCAGAATAGCGAAAGTCAATTTCATTCTGTCCCGGGCCTTCCTCGTGGTGTGAGCTTTCAGGACGAATGCCCATCTGCTCTAAAGTAAGACATATTTCCCGACGGATATTTTCTCCCCGGTCTTCAGGGGCTATATCCATATATCCTGCTTCGTCATAGGGGATTTTGGTTGGTCTACCGCCTTCATCCAACTGAAAAAGATAAAACTCCTGTTCAGCGCCGAACATAAACTCAAATCCTGCTTTTTCGGCATCGTTCATTGCCTTTTTCAGTAAACCGCGTGTGTCGCATTCAAATGGCGCGCCGTCAGGGTAAGAAATATTACAAAACATTCGTACAACCCGTCCGTGTTCCGGACGCCACGGAAGCGGCATAAGCGTTTCAGGTACAGGGTGGAGTAAAAGATCGCATCTCGATTCGTCACCGAAGCCTGCAACGGCAGAAGCGTCAAAGGCAATACCGTATTCAAAGGCACGGGGAAGCTCATCCGCTATAATTGATATATTCTTTTGCTTGCCAAACACATCACAAAAGGCAAGACGGACAAATTTAACATCTTCCTCTTGGATGTACTGCATTACCTCTTCCCTTGAATACTTCATCATATCTTACCCCTTTCCTTGAGTGATTTAATTTGCCACATACATCTGCTTGTATGGGGTTTTACTGTTAGGTGTAATGACCGTAAAGGGTGCGGATAACACCTCGCTAATCTCATTATCGAATAAATCACAGTATTCGGATACATACACACGTAATTCTTCCTTGTCAGCTTCATTTGCAGGGCGGGCAGTAACTTGGCTTGGAAATTTTACCTCCTTGCAGTCAGAACGGATGAACACTTTTCCGCCGTGCATTCCCGTACATGGGAAAAAACCTACGATATTTTTGTTTTTTTCGTTGAGACCTAAAACAACGATTACACCGCCTGCCTGGTATTCGCCCAGGAAACTACCGACAGTACCGCCAATTACCATAACGGGTTTCTTTTCCTTATAGGCTTTCATATGGATGCCCGCACGGTAGCCTGCATTTCCTTTGACAAAGATTTTTCCGCCTCGCATAGCGTAACCAGCGGTGTCACCGATATTGCCATGAACCACAATTTTACCCTCATTCATCGTATCGCCTACGGCATCTTGGGCATTAGCATTAACCGTAATCGTGGCGCCGTTTAAATATGCGCCGAGTGCATTGCCGGGAGTACCATCAATGGTGATACTCTTGCCAGACATTCCCGCAGCGATAAAACGCTGCCCGCAGCATTGGACAATATTGCAATCATCGGTTGCTTTGCGGATATATTCATTTAAAACGTTGTAATTGAGTCCTTTTGCATTCAATAACACAGTATTATACTACACCTCCAAATTTTTTGCACGATTTTCAGAAGAAGATATGGCAGTTGCCTTATTGTTTCCTTTATAATCACTCTCCAGCATGAGAGATACCAAGGATCGCAAGTTCTTTGTCGGTCATGCTGATTCCACGGAGCATCAGTCGATTGCCACGGAGAGATTCAATAGAGTTGATCCCCATACCGCCCATAAGCTCCTTGATTTCGTGCTTCCAGGCGTTCATCAAATGAATAAGACGCTCACTGCCTATATTGGGATTAAGGCGTTTAACAAGTTCAGGACGTTGGGTTGCAATACCCCAGTTGCATTTGCCGCTTTGACAGGTGCGGCAGAGATGACAACCGAGAGCAAGCAACGCAGCCGTTGCAATGTAGCAGGCATCCGCACCCAGCGCGATGGCTTTCACTACATCTGCAGCGCTTCGAATAGAGCCGCCGACGACAAGAGAGACATGATTACGGATTCCTTCATCTCGAAGCCGCTGATCTACAGCTGCCAGCGCAAGTTCAATAGGGATACCGACATTATCTCGGATACGGGTAGGCGCGGCGCCGGTGCCGCCACGGAAACCATCGATAGCAATAATATCCGCGCCGCTTCTGGCAATGCCGCTAGCGATTGCCGCAATGTTATGTACGGCGGCAACCTTTACTATTACAGGTTTTTTATATTCAGTAACCTCTTTTAATGAGAAAACCAGTTGGCGAAGGTCTTCGATTGAATAAATATCATGGTGGGGCGCCGGAGAAATAGCATCTGATCCTTCCGGAATCATGCGGGTGCGTGAAACATCACCCACAATTTTGGTGCCAGGCAGGTGTCCGCCAATACCGGGTTTTGCACCCTGCCCCATTTTAATTTCAATAGCGGCGCCGGCGTTCAGATACTCTTCATAAACACCGAAACGGCCGGAAGCCACCTGAACAATGGTGTTTTCACCGTAGCAATAAAAGTCTTCATGTAAGCCGCCTTCGCCGGTATTATAGAGAATATTAAGTTCCTTTGCTGCGCGGGCAAGGGAGGCGTGGGCGTTGTAGCTGATAGAACCGTAACTCATTGCGGAAAACATAATCGGCATAGAAAGTTCAATTTGCGGTGGTAATTCACATTTTAATTTACCGTGTTCATCACGCTGAACTTTCTCCGGCTTTTTACCTAAAAACACACGAGTTTCCATCGGCTCTCTAAGTGGGTCAATGGGCGGATTGGTTACCTGTGAAGCGTTAATAAGGATTTTATCCCAATACACAGGCAGATGCTTTGGACTTCCCATAGAGGACAGCAGTACGCCGCCACAGTTAGCCTGCTTATAAATTTCCTTGATGGTATCATTTTTCCAGTTTGCATTTTCCCGAAGAGTACAATCACTCTTTACGATTTTTAATGCTCTTGTCGGGCACAGGGATACACAGCGCTGACAATTAACGCATTTTGTTTCATCAGCTGCCATCACCCCTTTCTTTTCAATAAAGGAGTGAACTTGGTTTGCACATTGTTGTTCACACACGCGACAGGCGATGCAGCGGACTGTATTTCTGATTACTTCAAATTCAGGATATATAAATTCCATACACATTAAAATGCACCGTCCTTTACTTTGATGATTACAGGTTCTCCCCCTGCAGGAGCCCAAATATTTTCTGCATTTGGTTCCATAGTGCGGATAGCCGCTTCTTCACTGGCAATAAAAACTTTGTCGTCCTTTTCGCCCACTACCATAGAACGCAACTTTAGTCGGTCATTGAGAGCCATAAGTCCGCCGTTGAACCCCAGAACAATAGAAAAGGGGCCGGTAATCAGCAGACTGGGAAACATTGTCCGAAGATAGGTATGTTTGTGCTTGTCTTCAATATCGGTTTTCTGTTCAATCGTGCTCCAGAATGGCGCGGCAATTACGCTTGCCGCTTCGCTGAGAGTGAGTCCCTGGACACGGATCAGATAGTCCATTATGTAGGTAATAACCTCAGTGTCTGTTTGCAAGGTGCATTTATATCCGAACATTTCGATAAAACGGCGGTTAGCATCATAGGAAGAAATTTCGCCGTTGTGAACGATAGACCAGTCTAGCAACGTAAATGGATGAGCGCCGCCCCACCAACCGGGAGTGTTGGTAGGATAGCGTCCATGGGCTGTCCAGGAATATCCCTCATATTCTTCTAATTTATAAAATACGCCAACATCCTCCGGATAACCGACTGCCTTGAATGTGCCTATATTTTTACCACTGGAGAAAACATACGCTCCGTTCATTTCCGTGTTTATTTTCATAACGGTGCGGGCCACAAATTCTTTTTCATCAAGCTGCAGATGGACAAGTATAGACGTTAAAGGGGTAACAAAATATCTCCATATAATCGGCTCGTCAGTAATTTCCGGGATCTTGCGTGTAGGTATAATTTCTGATTTTACGATTTCAAATCTTTCTTTTAAGAATGCTTCACAACTTTTTCGTGTGGCGCGCTGGTCAAAAAACAGGTGTAGTGCATAAAAATCCTTATATTCAGGATAAATGCCGTAACCGGCAAAGCCGCCGCCAAGTCCGTTGGAACGGTCGTGCATCGGCTTCATGGCATTGGTAATCATCTCGCCGGATATTCTGTTTCCATCTTTGGAAATGACAGCTGCGATTGCACATCCGGAGGGGATTCGTACTTGGCCTTCTACTTTCATATCGATTCCTTTCTTTTCAGGAAAATATAATAAACAAAGGCGCTCATTTTAGCACGGATGTTTGTCTGTACCAAAATGAACGCCTTTGCCCATTTGTTTATGTTATACTCCGAAACCTGCACATTGTCAAGGTGAAAACTTAAAGTTCTGATTTTTTTGCGAGATTTCCGCGAAAAAAAAATTGCAAAAAGAGGTTGACAAAGAAAACCAGCGGGTGTATTATGCAGAACATAAAGGCAAAGGCGTCGTTGAGTGTGAGTGCTCAAAGACGCTATTTTACTTTTTGAACACCAAAATCAATTTTATATGTGAAAAGGCAATGACGTCTTTAATGCTGCAGGAATTGTTCCTATTCCGACCGTTAAAGGCGTCTTTCCTTTTTTGCATAAAGGAGGAAACCGATCATAAAAAAACTAAATGGGCAAGCGCTCAGGCGTCATGCACTGCTCAGGTAAATTCATTGTCGGCGCCAATATTGCAGACTTTAAAAGGTGGTAGATACAATGACCGCCCAAGAAATTGTAAAGGAGAATATATTATGGGAACCGTAACAGATTATTTTGGAAGTTTGGTTTTTGATGACAGAGTAATGAAAGCCACTTTGCCGGCAAAGGTTTATGCTTCGCTCAAAAAGACCATTGATGAAGGTTCGGAATTGGATATTGGCGTTGCCAATGCAGTTGCCGCGGCGATGAAGGATTGGGCGATTTCCAAGGGAGCAACACATTTTACCCACTGGTTTCAGCCGCTCACCGGTATTACCGCAGAAAAGCATGACAGTTTTATTACTCCGTCACCCGACGGCGGCGTGATTATGGTATTTTCCGGCAAAGAGCTGATCAAAGGTGAGCCGGATGCCTCTTCTTTTCCAAGCGGCGGACTGAGGGCTACTTTTGAGGCAAGAGGCTACACGGCATGGGATCCTACCTCTTATGCATTTATTAAGGGCAAAACTCTTTGCATTCCTACGGCGTTTTGTTCTTACGGCGGTCATGCATTGGATAAGAAAACACCGCTTCTGCGCTCTATGGAAACACTCAATAAGCAGGCGCTTCGTATTCTACGTTTGTTCGGCAATGACACTGTAAAGAGAGTAACCAGCTCTGTCGGTCCTGAACAGGAATACTTCCTTATAACTAAGGAAATGTATGAACAGCGTCCTGACCTTCGTTTTACGGGCCGGACCCTGTTCGGTGCAAAACCGCCTAAAGGCCAGGAAATGGATGACCATTACTTCGGTGTGATTAAGCCCCGTGTTGCCGCTTATATGGAAGAATTGAATGATGAGCTATGGAAGCGGGGAATCCTGGCGAAAACCGAGCATAACGAGGTTGCTCCTGCTCAGCACGAGCTTGCGCCGATTTACGCCACAACCAATATTGCCACAGATCACAATCAGCTTACAATGGAAATTATGCAGAAAGTAGCGGCAAAGCATGGGCTTGTCTGCCTGCTTCACGAAAAACCCTTTGCGGGCGTCAATGGCAGCGGTAAGCATAACAACTGGTCGATTGCGACGGACAGCGGTCAGAATCTGCTTTCTCCGGGCGCCACGCCTTATGAAAACGCTCAGTTCCTGTTGTTCCTCTGCGCGGTAATTAAAGCGGTGGACGATTATCAGGATTTGCTTCGCATCTCGGTTGCCACTGCCGGAAACGACCATCGGCTCGGTGCAAATGAAGCGCCTCCTGCTGTTGTTTCAATATTCCTCGGAGATGAGCTCAATGCAGTCCTGGAGGCAATTGAAAACAATACACCCTATAAGGGCGCTGAAAAGACACAAATGAAGCTGGGAGTAGATGTTCTGCCAAAATTCAACCGCGATACAACTGACCGTAACCGAACATCCCCATTTGCCTTTACTGGCAACAAGTTCGAGTTCCGTATGCTCGGCTCTTCCAACAGTATTGCCTGCGCCAACATTATGCTGAACACGGCGGTTGCCGAAAGCCTTAGAATTTATGCGGATCGCCTTGAAAAAGCAGAGGATTTTGAAACCGCGCTTCATGAAATGATAAGAAAAACAATAAAGGATCATAAGCATATCATTTTCAACGGAAATGGTTATGACGGAGATTGGATTAAGGAAGCAACAAAAAAGCGAGGCCTGCTTAATTATCGCACAACTGCTGATGCAGTGCCACATATTCTTGATAAAAAGAATGTGGATATGCTGACTTCTCACGGTGTATTTACAGAAGCGGAAATCAAATCAAGATATGAAATTACTCTTGAAAACTATTGTAAAACGGTTGTCATTGAAGCAAATACAATGGTAGATATGGCAAAAACACAGATTGCGCCTGCAATTACCGCATATGCTTTAGAGCTTGCAAAAACAGCGGCGGCAAAGAAAGCTTTGGATTCTACGTTGACTTGCGATTATGAAACTGCCCTTGTTCGGAAACTTTCAGTCTTAACAGACAGAATTTTTAATGATTCGGCAGCCCTGGAAAACTCTGTTTTGTCTCTTGCAACGGCAGAAGATATTGGCGCTGAAGCTGCATTGATTCGTGATAAGGTTCTTGTTAAGATGAATGAATTACGGGTGGCTTGTGATGAGGCGGAAACCTTAACCGCAAAAAGTTATTGGCCTTATCCTGCCTATGCTGATTTGCTTTTCAGTGTTAAATAAAGGAGGGAGTTTATTATGTTATATAGTCCGGTAAACACAATTTGGGTACTTATAGGCGCCGCGCTCGTATTCTTTATGCAGGCCGGATTTTCGCTCTGTGAAGCCGGATTTACCCGGGCAAAAAATACCGGTAATATTTTGATGAAAAACCTGATGGACTTCTGTATCGGGACCCCGGCTTTTTGGCTGGTGGGTTTCGGATTGATGTTCGGCAGCGGAACGGTTTTATTCGGAAGGGTTGACCCGCTGATTATGGGGGATTACAGCCATATTCTGCCGGAAGGTGTTCCACTTTGGGCATTTGCTATCTTCCAGACAGTATTCTGTGCAACATCTTCCACCATTGTTTCGGGTGCAATGGCAGAAAGAACAAAGTTCAGCGCTTACTGTATGTATTCGGCAGCCATTTCTCTGATTATTTATCCGATTTCCGGTCATTGGATTTGGGGAGGCGGTTGGCTGAGCCAGATTGGCTTCCATGATTTTGCCGGTTCGACAGCGGTACATATGGTCGGCGGTGTCTGTGCAATGATCGGCGCCGCAATTCTCGGTCCGCGCATTGGTAAGTACGATAAAAACGGGAAACCCCGTGCGATTCTCGGTCATAATATTACTTTTGCCGCTCTCGGTGTGTTTATCCTTTGGTTTTGCTGGTTTGGATTTAACGGGGCTTCCACCGTTGGTATGGATAGCGATGCCTTGATGGAAACAGCGGGGCTCGTATTCTTTAACACAAATCTCTCTGCTGCGGTTGCTTGCTGCACAACCTTGATTGTTACCTGGATTCGTTACAAAAAGCCGGATGTATCTATGACTTACAATGCCGCTCTTGCCGGTTTAGTCGGTATTACCGCGGGCTGTGATGCGGTAAATCCGTTGGGCGCAGCCATTATCGGTCTCATCTGTGGTGCGGTGATTGTATTTGCGGTTGAATTTTTTGATAAGATTGTAAAAATAGACGATCCAGTTGGCGCTGTTTCCGTTCACTGTCTATGTGGTGCGCTTGGTACTATTCTTACAGGTTTTTTTGCAACCGGTGTAACAACCGAAAAAGGACTTTTCTATGGAGGCGGATTTCATTTTCTCGGTATACAGTGCCTCGGTGTTCTTTCCGTGGCGGTTTATGTTGCCATGGTTATCACGATTGTGTTTCTTGTAATTAAGCATACCATCGGTCTTCGTGCCGATAAGGAAGATGAACTTGCAGGTCTTGATGTTTCTGAGCATGGTTTACTTACTGCCTATGCCGGTTTTGCAATGCTTCCCGATACGACTGTAGAAGATGAAGATAAGCCTGTGGTAGTTACCGGAGATGTTCCTGTAGCAGAGGCTGTTCCTGTAAAGAAGATGCCTGCCTTTGATGATGATGCGCCTAAATTTACAAAAGTAGAAATTATCTGCAAGGAATCGCGATTTGAGGCTTTAAAGACAGCAATGATGGATATTGGCATTACAGGTATGACCGTTTCTCACGTCCTTGGCTGCGGAGTACAAAAAGGTAAGCCAGAATACTACCGTGGTGTTCAGGTTGAAGCCAACTTGTTACCGAAAATACAGGTTGATATCGTGATAAGCGCTGTTCCCGTTCGCAGCGTAATAGAAACTGCAAAAAGGGTTCTTTACACTGGCCATATCGGCGATGGTAAGATATTTGTTTATGATGTTGAAAATGTCGTAAAAGTCCGCACCGGCGAGGAAGGCTACGATGCATTGCAGGATGTAGAATGATTTATCCTTGTAATATCACAACAAGGATCTGAAAAGTCCTTACAACTGAATACAAATAAAAGCGTTTGAGAAAAGAGAAGTAGTGCGGATCACTCGCCCATAGCGAGTACGGGATGGTGGAAGCCGTATGGCGGGCCTGCATGAATAACACTTTTTAAGCTGCAATCCGAAAAGAAATTTTCTTAGTAGGTGCGCCGTATCGTCACGCGTCAGTTGACAGAGCCTTGTCAGAGACTCGGAAATGAGAAAAAATACAGGTGGCACCGCGAGAACAGCAATCGCCCTGTAGGATGCTGAATTTACTTTAGTTTAATGGAGGTATTTTCCTATGTGTTCGATTATGGGTTACTGTGGCAGCGGAGCCACTTTTGATGATTTTATGAAGGGATTTGAACGCACGGTATCACGCGGGCCCGATGACAGCCGGGTGATTGATACAGGTAAAGGTTTGCTTGGCTTTCACCGCCTTTCGATTATGGGGCTTACTCCTTCAGGAATGCAACCCTTTGCGCTTGAGGGCAGTTATGTTGTTTGCAATGGCGAGCTCTACGGATTTGAGAAACAAAAGCAAGAGTTAAGAGATAAAGGTTACTCTTTCAACAGCGAAAGTGACTGTGAAATCCTGTTGCCGTTATACCGTGAATATGGTACGGATATGTTTGCGAAATTGGATGCGGAATTTGCCTGCATTATTTTCGACGGTGAAACAAAGGAATACATTGCCGCAAGAGATCCCATTGGTATCCGTCCTCTGTATTACGGATATGACAAAGCAGGAGTGATTTTATTTGCCAGCGAAGCAAAAAACCTTGTGGGTCTTGCTGACCGAATTATGCCGTTTCCTCCAGGTCATTTCTACAAGGACGGCAAATTTACTTGTTACAGTGATATTGCAAGGGTGGATACGGTCTGCCGTGATAACCTTGAAACTGCTTGCGGACACATCCGCGAAAAATTGGTGAAAGGTGTGGAAAAAAGACTTGTTGCTGACGCAAAGGTGGGTTTTCTACTTTCCGGAGGCTTGGACTCTTCACTGGTGTGCGCGATTGCCGCTAAAAAGTCCCATAAACCGATCAAAACTTTTGCCATTGGTATGAGTGAAGATGCTATTGATTTGAAATACGCCAGGCAGGTCGCTGATTATATTGGCAGCGACCATAAGGAAATTTATATGACTCCCAAGGAGGTCGTTGCCACACTTGATGGCTTGATTGCGCTGCTCGGCACGTTTGATATTACGACCATTCGCGCAAGTATGGGGATGTATCTTGTATGCAAAGCCATTCACCAGCAGACAGATATCCGTGTACTCCTTACCGGTGAAATTTCAGACGAATTGTTTGGATATAAATATACGGATTTCGCTCCCTCTGCCGAGGATTTTCAGCGCGAAGCAGAGAAGCGTGTCAGGGAGCTACATATGTATGATGTCCTCCGTGCCGATCGCTGTATTTCGGTAAACTCTCTTGAAGCCAGAGTGCCGTTTGGTGATCTCGATTTTGTAAAATATGTAATGAGCCTTGACCCTGAAATGAAACTAAACCAATACGGCAAGGGTAAATATTTGCTTCGCCATGCCTTTGAAGGTTTAGCATATCTACCCGAGGAAATACTCTGGCGTGAAAAAGCCGCATTTTCGGATGCGGTCGGTCATTCCATGGTGGATTACCTTAAAGAATACGCCGAAAAGCAGTATACGGAGAAAGAGTTTGTGCTGGGTTGCAAAAAATACGCGCATGCTCGCCCGTTTACCAAGGAATCCCTGCTGTACCGTGATATTTTTGAAATGTATTATCCTGGACAATCGGATATGATTGTGGATTTTTGGATGCCGAATAAATCATGGGAAGGCTGTGATGTGAATGATCCTTCTGCCCGTGTACTTTCAAACTACGGCGACAGCGGCAAATAAATGTATTGTTGAAACAATGACATCGACTACCCAATGGACTTCATGTAAAGGAAAAAATATCTGGCCTTCATCGCCGCCAAAAAGTCTTTTAAGTCGCCACCAACGGTGGATTGGGAATGAAGGAGTGAATAAAATGACGAAATATATATTTGTTACGGGAGGTGTTGTATCGGGGCTTGGTAAGGGTATCACCGCGGCTTCTCTGGGAAGATTACTAAAATCACGGGGACTTAAAGTGGCGGCGCAAAAGCTGGATCCTTATATCAATGTTGACCCTGGGACAATGAGCCCCTATCAACACGGAGAAGTATATGTAACCGAAGATGGAGCTGAAACCGACCTCGATCTCGGGCATTACGAGCGTTTTATTGATGAGGATTTGAATAAATATTCCAATCTAACTACAGGTAAGGTTTACTGGAATGTACTGAACAAAGAGAGACGCGGCGAATATCTCAGTGCAACTGTGCAGGTTATTCCTCATATTACGAACGAAATTAAGGAATTTGTTTACCGTGTAGGCAAAAAAACGAATGCGGATGTGGTTATCACGGAAATCGGGGGCACCATTGGCGATATGGAGTCTCAACCATTCATTGAGGCAGTTCGTCAGATTTCTCTAGAGGTTGGCAGAAAAAACAGTCTTTTTATCCATGTAACATTAGTGCCTTTCCTGCATGGATCCGATGAACATAAATCAAAACCGACACAACATTCAGTTAAGGAGCTGCAAGGAATGGGGGTCAACCCGAACATTGTGGTTCTCCGCTGTGACGAGCCTCTGGAAGAGTCGATTTTCAAGAAGATATCCCTGTTCTGTAATGTAAAGACAGACTGTGTTATTGAAAACATTACTTTGCCTAATCTTTATGAAGCGCCGCTAATGCTTGAAAAGTCTAACTTCTCCTCTGTTGTTTGCCGCGAACTGGGTATAGAGGCGCCTGCTCCTGAACTCACAGAGTGGAGGGCAATGGTTGAACGCATTAAAGCTAGACCTTATTATGTGGATATCGGACTTGTCGGCAAGTATGTGGAATTACACGACGCTTATCTTTCCGTTGTGGAAGCGCTTCGCCATGCAGGTTATTTTCACAATACTCATATTCGCATTCATTGGATCAATTCAGAAGAAATTACGGTAAATAATGTGGAAGAAAGATTGGTATCGCTTGACGGAATTCTTGTTCCGGGCGGCTTCGGAAGCCGTGGTATCGACGGTATGATTCTGGCGGCGAAGTATGGAAGAGAGAAAAAAATTCCATATTTTGGAATTTGTCTTGGTATGCAGATTGCCGTTATTGAATATGCGAGAAATGTTCTCGGTTTTAAGGATGCGAACTCTGGAGAGTTTGATGAGTGGTGTAAACATAAGGTGATTGACTTTATGCCTGGTCAAAGTAACGATATTGACAAAGGCGGAACCCTTCGCCTGGGCGCTTATCCATGCAGCATTAAGGCGGGGACAACCATGGAGAGGTGTTATGATGCAGCAGAGATCCGTGAACGCCACAGACACCGTTATGAGTTTAACAACGATTACCGTGAAGTGCTTGAAAAAGCAGGGCTCACCCTCAGTGGAACTTCTCCTGACGGCAGGCTTGTGGAAACGGTAGAACTCAGCGACCGTCCCTTCCATGTAGGCGTACAATATCACCCAGAGTTTAAGAGCAGACCGAATAACCCCCATCCTCTGTTCAAGGGGTTTATTGGAGCGGCACTTGAAAAAGCTACGGGAGGTAAGGGATGAGTGTCCATGAAGAATGTGGTATATTTGGTGTAATGGCTCCTAAAATCTGTAATGTCGCAAGCATATCCTATTACGGTCTTTATGCACTCCAGCACAGAGGACAGGAAAGCTGCGGAATTGTAGTCAATGATGACGGTGTATTTATGTCCCATAAGGATTTGGGGTTAGCCAGTGAAGTTTTTTCGGGAGATATTTTGTCCCGTTTACCGAAAGGACGGATGGCGGTAGCACACGTGCGCTACGGTACGACAGGAGGGACAAATCGAAACAACTGCCAGCCGATTGAGGTCAACCACCAAAAAGGCAGAATGGCATTAGCACATAACGGAAATCTTTCTAATGCGGCAGAACTTCGTAATCAACTGGAACTGTCAGGAGCTATTTTTCACACTACCAGCGACACCGAGACAATAGCATATATTATTACAAAGGAACGCTTGAAGGTATCTTCCATTGAGGAAGCGGTCAGCGGGGCAATGAATATCCTTGACGGTGCTTATTCTATGGTGTTAATGTCACCACAAAAGCTGATATGTGCCAGAGATCCTTACGGATTTCGACCTCTCTGTTACGGAAAAACAGCAGAGGGAATGTATGTGGTAGCCTCCGAGAGTTGCGCCATTAAAGCAGTTGGCGGCGAGGGTATTCGTGATGTGGAACCTGGAGAAATTCTTATTTTTAGTAAAAACGGTGTTATTTCCCGAAAAGAGCATTGTGGCAAAAAGAATAAAAAACTTTGTATCTTTGAGTACATCTATTTTGCCCGTCCTGATTCGGTAATCGATGGGGTTTCCGTTCACACCGCAAGAGTCAGAGCAGGACACATTCTTGCAAAAACCCATGGGGTAAAGGCAGATATTGTGATGGGTGTGCCAGATTCCGGACTTGACGCAGCGCTTGGATACAGTCAGATGTCAGGTATTCCTTATGGTATCGGACTTATTAAAAACAAGTATATTGGCAGGACCTTTATTGCGCCAGGAGACCGGCTGGATAAAGTTAAAATCAAACTGTCCGCTATTAAAGACGCCGTTAATGGCAAACGGGTAGTACTGATTGACGATTCAATTGTCCGAGGGACAACCAGCGGACGTATTGTAAAATTACTCAGAGAAGCAGGTGCGAAAGAAATACATATGAGGATTTCTTCGCCACCGTTTCTGCATCCCTGCTACTACGGAACAGATATTGACTCTGAAGAGCACCTGATAGCTTGCAAATATACGGTTCCTGAAATTGCTGATATGATCAGCGCAGATTCGCTGGGATATCTTCCGATAGAAAGCCTTTCGAACCTGACAGGTAACTGCGGATTTTGTAGTGCATGCTTTGGCGGAGAATATCCGACGAGAATTCCGGCAGATACCCGAAAAGATCGGTTTGAACAGCGATTATCAGACAGTTCAGGCCGACGGATCCACTGAGACCATAGATGAAGGAGAAACAGAGAGATGTTAAAGCCAAATACAAGATACAACGATTTAAAGGACACTTATTTATTTAACACGATTTACCGAAAGACAAACGAATATCTAAAAGCAAACCCTGGCAAAAAGGTGTTGGGAATGGGCGTGGGCGATGTATCCTTGCCTCTTTGTAAGGCGGTGATCCAGGCGCTGCACAGCGCTGTCGACGATCAGGCAAACGCAACGACTTTTCACGGTTATATGCCGGAGTCTGGGGATCCTGCGCTTCGCAAAGCCATTGCCAGATATTATAAGAGTATAGGCGCGAAGGTAAGCGAAAACGAAGTCTTTGTTTCCAGCGGAGCTTGCGATGATCTGGGAGATATTCTTGAGCTTTTTGAAACAGACAATACTGTCTTGGTAATTGAACCGGCATATCCTGAATATGTGGATACGAATGTTCTTGCAGGAAGAAAGATCATTCATCTAGCGGCAGGGGAAGAAAACAATTTTTTGCCTGAACCCTGTGAGGAAGCAAGAGCAGATATCCTTTATATTTGTTCGCCGAACAATCCTACAGGCGCAGCATTTAACCGTAACGAATTGCAGGCTTGGGTAGATTTTGCAAATGAGATAGGCGCGGTCATTCTGTTTGACGCGGCATATGAACTATTCATTGAGGATAAAACTATTCCACACAGTATCTATGAACTTGAAGGCGCTGACACCTGTGCCATTGAAATCTGCTCACTTTCTAAAACAGCAGGATTTACAGGGACCCGTCTCGGCTATATGGTTGTGCCACAAGACCTTATTCGCGGCGGCATGAACCTCAATGAAATGTGGTCGCGCAACCGTGAAACCAGAACAAACGGTGTTTCTTATATCCTGCAAAAAGGCGCTTTGGCGGTGTTTACACCCGATGGGCAAAAGCAGATTCACGATAATCTGCGTGTATATAAGGAAAATGCTTCTTATTTTATGGAGGCTCTTGATGCCGCCGGCATTTGGTATTGCGGAGGCGAGAATTCACCATATATCTGGATGAAATGTCCTGGTGGGATGAGTGGATGGGAGTTCTTCGATTATTTATTAAATGAAATTCAGGTGGTCGGTATACCCGGCGACGGTTTCGGCTCCTGTGGCAAAGGCTATTTTCGATTTTCGACCTTTGGAAATCCGGAGGAAACCAAAGAGGCAGCGAACCGTCTTTGTAAATTATTAAAAAAGGAGTAATAACATGAAAGTTTCTTGTCTTCAAATGAATATGGAGCTTGGGAATCCATCGAAAAATTTTCTTCACGCAAAGAGGCTTATTTGCGATGCGGTGAAAGAAAACCCGGATATGTTAGTGCTTCCCGAAACCTGGAATACCGGATTTTTTCCGAAAAATAATCTTTCGGAATTATCCTGTAAAAATTCTGCTGAAGTAAAAGAATATATCGGCGGGCTTGCTCAAAAGTACAGCGTCAATATTTTAGCCGGCTCTGTGTCGAATGTTCGTGACGGAAGGATTTATAACACGACGACGGTGTTTGACCGAAAAGGCAACTGCATTGCCGAATATGATAAAATTCATTTATTCACCCCCATGGGCGAAAATAAATATTATACTCGCGGCGATCACATTTGTAGTTTTACCTTAGACGGGATTAAATGCGGTGTGATTATCTGTTATGATCTGCGCTTTCCCGAAATTACACGCAAACTTGCTTTACAGGGAATGGAAATTCTATTTGTAGTCTCTCAGTGGCCTGAGGAAAGAATTTCTCATTTAAGAAATCTGACGGTTGCAAGAGCCATTGAAAATCAAATATTTGTTGTTTGCTGTAATTCCTGCGGAAAGGCTGACAGCGCCGTTTTCGGAGGGAAATCATCAGTAATTGACCCTTTGGGTAAAACTCTGGCGCTTGCCAGTAAAACAGAAAAAATAATATCTGCCACATGCGATACGGGTTTAACAGAAAAAATCCGTAACAGCATACCTGTATTCAAAGACAGGCACCCAGAGCTTTACTAAAACAGAGGTTAATTTATGGGTGATGAGTTTACAGACTGGAAGTGGTCAATGGATCACTTGATAACGCAATCGGAGATATGAGTTCTCCAGGACCATACATTCTTGCAATTTCAGTACGCCTAATTGTGGTAGTTCACTTTCTGATAGCAAAGATTTCCCGTCAATCAATGTGGATGTATCCTTGCCGCCAATTAAAACAGGGGCAATAACAATGTCAATATAATCAAACAGTTTTTCCCGAAGAAACAGCCCATTTAATGTGCCGCCGCTTTGTATGGTAATCCTCTGACAGCCATATTCTGACTTGAGTTTTGCAAGTGCATCTGACAAAGATAATTTGCTTTGATAGATGATATGGAGGTTCTCTTCATTCACCTGAAACGCCGGATGATCTGCTTTGGATGTGACCAGCACAAATTCTTTTGACCGGGCGCAAAAATAACGGATACCGTGTTGGGTCAAATGATTATTGTCGATTACCACAAAGGAAACAGGCGACTTATTCGGCATCTCCTTGGAGTTGACCCCCATCTTTTTTTGTACTCTGCCGGAATTGAGCGACCACAAATCGGTTGTCTGCTCTATCTCATAATACTGGCGCAGCCCTTCTTGAACGCCTGCGATTTTAGGGAAATCTTTATCTACATCTAAATCATCGGTTGCCCCTGTGCTGATTTTTCCATCAACAGACATAAGCATAAATAGTGTTGTAATTGGTCTATCCATTTTGTCTCTCCTAATTCTGATTTATTGCCTTAATCGTTCACCATTTTATCATACAGTCCTGTTTTTCTCAATAGAGATTGAATACACCACCTGACAGTGGGACAAAGAGCTTCTTTTTATGCCAGCGTGCCAGCGGGTTCTTAACCTGTATCACCGGTTCCTCTGATAACCCCAAAATCAATGCGAAACATGGAATGAGATTTTAAGGGAGGGGAATCACACCGCTAAGGCGCAAAACTCCTTTGGACCCCAAGTACCGAAAGACTCATAGTTTATGGGATAAAAGGGGGAATATTTGCAAAGGTTACTTTTTATTCAATATTAAATTAATAAAATGTTAAATATATTTCGGCTATTCATAACATAAAATATAATTTGTAAAAATATCGAAAAATAAGGATTTATATTGAATAACTGTATGGTGGCAGAGGATGTGGGTTTGGGTTATACTGTGGCTACCCGAAGGATGAAAGCATACTTGTTTACAATAAAGAGCGGAAAAATATGCCGCAGATTATCCTGCAGGGGAACGGGGTGGAGCAGTGGGGCGTTGAGCTTGGCTGCAACATGTTTGTAGAGTGTTGCCAGAATAAGCTGGTTATTTTAAAAGACTGAAAAATATTGTGGTCTGTTCGTATAAAATATGATAAAATACCAGTAAAAGCAGGGGGTGAGGCCATGAATACAGATACTACCATAGCGAAAAATATCCGTGTGGCTGATGAGAAAGCCAGCTATGATGCGGCCTGCAAGCGGCTGCTTTCGGAA
>CATJIO010000114.1 GCA_949740725.1 uncultured Lachnospiraceae bacterium
AGACTTGAAGCCCTCCATGTTTAATCCGGAGTAGTGAACGAATACGTCGTTCCCCTGTTCGTCGGAAATAAATCCGTAGCCTTTTTGGTTGTTAAACCATTTTACTGTACCTTTCATTATGATACCTCCAAAAGATAAAAAAATATAATAGATATAGGACTGTGAACGCTTCACAGCTGTCCTAAGGATACCATAGTTTTCCTCTTAAGTCAAACCATTTTGACGAATTATTTAGAAAAAAGTTTCCTTCCTTCGATTTGAGGAATATTAGGAAAAATATTTTAATTTTGACTGGATAATTGGAAATTTATTGGGAGAAAAAAAGACTGTATAGAGACATTTTCCTATGATATACTTACAAACGATTAATGAGTGAGAATAAAGGGGATTTTGCGATGAAAATCAGCAATATTGGGAAACATTTCCGTACCATTACCCAACACAAAATTTGGGTAATGAGAGAATGTTTTAAGTTGGGGCTTTACCGGCAGGGATTGCTCCATGATCTGTCAAAATATAGTATTTCCGAGTTTTGGATGGGAGTAAAATTTTATCAGGGAAACCGAAGCCCCAATGCCGCGGAGCGGGAGCAGAAAGGGTATTCCGTTGCCTGGCTTCATCACAAGGGGAGAAATAAACATCACTTTGAATACTGGATTGATTTTTCCAATGATGGGGACAGGCGCCTGGTGGGAAATAAAATGCCATTAAACTATGTGATCGAGATGGTATGCGATCGGATTGCCGCCTGTAAGGTGTACCGGGGAGAGGAGTACAACAGCGGGGCCCCTTGGGAATATTATGCGTTTACCCGCCCTTATGTTACCCCGGTCCTCCATCCCCAGACCCAGGCGCTTTTGGAAAAACTGCTTTTGATGCTTAAGGAGGAAGGGGAGGAGAAAACCTTTTCCTATATCCGGAAGCTGTTAAAGAAGGGACGGTATTAACGCTGCCATGAAGGGCGGGCCGTGGAATATACCGGTTAATGAGAGGGGGACTGGATGGGGAGGAGCTGGCGGAGGTAGGCAGAGGCAGCCTTTTCCTCCTGGAGCAGGGTAGGATCGTAAAGGGCGTAGGCCAGCTTTCCGCCAAAGCATTCCCGGAAAACCGGCTGGAAGACAGGGGTGATCTGAGGAAGAAAGCAGCCCTCCTTCCTGGTGTAACAGGTTTTGGCGGTAGCCTGCTTTCGTGCCTTGCCAGATACATATTCACCGACGCTTTTATGGATTGCCATGTCCTCCCAGGGCAGATAGTAGTAGTCTTGATAATTGGGATAAAAGTATTTCAGTTCCCCCTGGTACAGAGGTACTCGGAAAGAAAGCTGGGATCCCTCCCCAGAGAGAGCAGAGGAGGGCAGCGCTCCCTGAGCTTCAAAGGGAACCGGGAGGGAAGAGGAAAGCTGACAGGTCAGCGCTAACCAGGGCGGCTCTTGATCCGGAGAGTGAAGGGCCTGCTGGGCTAATGAGAGGGGCTGGCTTAGGAGGTCCGGGTAGCTGAGAATGGGGAGAAGCTGGGGCATTCCCATCAGATCCTCTTCATTGTGGAGAATCAGCAGGCGGTACAGATCTGGATCCTGAGTTGAAAGGTAATCCTGATATACGGTGATCAGCTCTCCACCGGAATATTGATCCTCCCTCAAAACGCCCAGGAAAAGCTCTATGGATTTCTGCTTTAAGGAGGTCAGTCCAAGGATTGTTTTCCAAGGACGGATTTTCCGGTAGAGATCAACGGTTTCTATCTGGGAAAAATCATAGGGAAGCCGGTAATGGCGGCAGCGCTTTTGCAGGAATGGCAGGTCAAAGGCATCGCCGTTGAAATGGATTAACCGGGAATAACCAGATAAAAAGGTAAAGAAGTGGGTTAACAGCTGGGCCTCAGAATCTGGGGTATCAGCAAACCACTGGCTCAACGTCCATTGGCCTGGAGACGGATCATAGCCAATACAGCCGATTAGGTAGACCTGATTTTTCTCACCGGAAAAGCCGGTGGTCTCAATGTCGAAAAAAAGCAAAGTGTGTTTGGGGCCAAGCCGGTCAATGGGGTAGGCGGTTTGGAAGGGGATGGGGCGGCAAAGAAGTTTCATAGGGCATCCTTTCATTACTCAGTACAGTTTACCGACAGTATACACGGCGCCTTCAGGTTCGTCAACGTGGATTTTATCAGCGAATATTTGTTCGTATTGCCCTTGCGAAGGCATTGGGCGTATGTTATGATGGATAAAAGCGAAAGTATGCTTAGAAAGGCGGTTTTTATGATAGCATTTGTGCGGGGGCCTTTGATGGAGATAGAGGAAGACTCTGTTGTGGTGGAGACGGGCGGCATGGGGTTGGAGATCCGCGTGCCTCTTCCAGTGCTTGAGCAGCTTCCAGCTCTTGGGCAGGAGGTGAAGCTTTACACCTACTTTCAGGTGAAGGAGGATGGAATGAGCCTTTTTGGTTTTCTGAGTCCTCAGGATAAGTCTATGTTTAAGCGGCTTATCGGGGTAAATGGCGTTGGGCCTAAGGGGGCTTTGGGGATTTTATCGGTACTTCGGCCGGATGATCTGCGGATGGCGGTGATTTCCGGAGATGCCAAGGCCATTGCCAGGGCGCCGGGGATTGGCGTGAAGACAGCCCAGAGAGTGATACTGGATTTGAAGGATAAAGTTTCCATGGACGAGGTGATGGAGGGCTTCCTTCCTTCTGCTGGCTCAGGAAAAGAGGAGGCGGCAGGGGCCTTAGGCCTTGCTGGAGCTGCCAGGGAGGCGGTGATGGCCTTAACCGCATTGGGGTATTCGAATCTGGAGGCTTCCAAGGCAGTGAAGAAGGCGGAGCTGACGGAAGGGATGACGACGGAAGAGGCGCTGAAGGCGGCCTTGAAGCATTTGTCTTTTTTATAGAGGAAATGGGGACAGCCTTGTGAGTGGGCTGCAGGCATTGTCCAAGACTTAAATGATAAAGAGATGGGAACGATATGGAGAAGCGAGTGATTGCAACGGATGTGACGCCAGAGGAAAAGACCTTTGAGAGCAGCTTAAGGCCTCAGATGCTGAAGGATTACATCGGCCAGGAGAAGATTAAGACGAATTTAAAGATCTATATTGACGCGGCCAAGTCCAGGGGAGAATCCCTGGACCATGTGCTGTTTTACGGGCCTCCGGGCCTTGGAAAGACCACCCTGTCCGGAATTATTGCCAATGAGATGGGGGTAAATATGAAGGTGACCTCCGGCCCGGCCATAGAGAAGCCGGGGGAGATGGCTGCAATTTTGAATAATTTGAAGGAGGGCGATGTGCTCTTTGTGGACGAGATCCACCGGCTGAACCGGCAGGTGGAGGAGGTGCTTTACCCGGCGATGGAGGACTTTGCCATTGACATAATGCTGGGGAAGGATTCCAGCGCCCGCTCCATCCGCCTGGAGCTCCCTAAGTTTACCTTAGTAGGAGCGACGACTCGGGCAGGGTTGTTGACCGCGCCTTTGCGGGATCGATTTGGGGTGGTGCAGAAGCTGGAGTTTTACACGCCCCAGGAGCTAGAGACCATCATTATCCGCTCTGCCGGTGTGCTAAAAGTGGAGATTGAGCGGGAGGGCGCATGGGAATTGGCGAAGCGCTCCAGGGGAACGCCCCGCCTGGCTAACCGTTTGCTGCGGCGGGTCCGGGATTTTGCCCAGGTGAAGTATGATGGAGTGATCACCAAGGAGGTGGCGGATTTTTCCCTGAATATTCTGGATGTGGATAAGCTGGGGCTGGATCAGAATGACCGGAATATCCTCCTGACCATCATCGAGAAGTTTTCCGGCGGTCCGGTGGGATTAGACACATTAGCTGCGGCCCTGGGGGAAGATGCCGGCACTTTGGAGGATGTATATGAGCCCTATCTCCTGATGAACGGATTAATCAACCGGACGCCCAGAGGGCGAGTGGCTACAGAGCATGCTTACCAGCATTTAGGAATCTCTGTCTAACTTAAGGCGCTAACCTGCGCGAAAAAGCAGAAATCCTCTTTAAGGCTTATGATATGTAGAGACAAATATGCAAGAAAGTTTCGATTGTAATTGTACATCTGGAAGAAAATATGGTATACTTTTTCTGTGTAATGGTGTGAACCCCAGTGAAATAACTCCGGAATAGGGAGATGAGATAGATGAATGTGAAGAAAAACAACGCAGAAGTGTTGATAAATGGAAAGGTATATACCTTAGTTGGATCAGAGGATTCCAGCTATTTTCAGAAGGTGGCGGCCTATATTAACCATAAGTTGGGAGAGCTTCGTGGCCATCCCGGGTTCTCGAAGCAGAAGGAGGACTACCAGCAGATGATGCTGGAGATTAATATGGCCGATGATTATTTTAAGGCTCAGGAGAGCCTGGAGCTTTTGAGAAGGCAGAAGGAGGAGACGGAGCGGGATATTTACAGTATTAAGCATGAGCTGATTAATACCCAGATTAAGCTGGAGGAGACCCAGAGCCGGATCCAGGAGCTGGAAGGGGCAGTGGAGGAAGCCAAGAAAAGCGGGGAAGCGGCGGTGAAGGAGAATGCAGAGGCTGCCGCGGATGAGACGGCCAGACTGAATGGGGAGCTTGCGGCGCTGAAGGAGAGCTATGCCCAGGAAACGGCTGCCAGAAAGGAGGCCGAGCGAAGGGCAGAGGAGTCGGCGAAGTCAGCAGAGTCGGCACGGCAGGCTAAGGCCGAGTTAAAGGAGGAGCTTCGGGATGTTAAGCTTCGGTTTACTGCAGAGATAGCAGCCAGGGAAAAGGCTGAGCGGAATACACGCTATGCCGCGGAAGCGGTGGAGACGGCGGCCAGGGAGATCGCGCAGCTGGACAATGAGATCGAGGAGCTGAAAGCTAGATATGCAGCCAGAGAAGCTGTGGCGGTGGAAGGCGTTCCAGCTTTGCCTTCTGGCAGCGAGCCAGTGGCAGTGGAAGTAGTTCCAGCCCTGCTTTCAGATGGCGAACCGGCGACGGCAGAATCTGTGCCGGTGTTGTTTCCCAATGGGGAGGAGCCAACTCAGCAGGAAGGCCTTGCGGATTCCACTGAGGGAGAGGCGCTGGTGGAGGCTGCGGCGGCAATGGCCCCAGAGATGGAGATAGAGGAACTGCCGACAGAAGCTGAGGAGATGGAAGCCCTGGATTTGACTGAGGAAAGGCGCCGTGAGAGGGAAGAGCAGGAGAAGATCCGGGCTATCCAGGCGGCCAGAATCGCCACAGAGCAGCTGCTGAAAAACCAGAGCTTCCCGGGGAAGAATCATCACGGAAAGAAGCGATAAGATTAAGAAGTGCCAGCTTTTGAACGAGTAACAGGGGGGTGTCCCACATTGGGACATCCTCTCGCTGGTTCATAAGGGGAAAAGTGGAAAGGGAAGGCAAAAAAGATATACTTGGACAGAGAGATGATGAGAAAGAAGGATGTGGAGGTGCTGGCCCCGGCTGGTTCCTATGAGAGTATGAAAGCGGCATTTGCCGCCGGGGCGGACGCGGTGTATATCGGCGGCAGCCGGTTTGGAGCCAGGGCCTATGCGGATAACCTGGATGAAGAGATGCTGTGCAGGGCGATTGACTATGCCCATCTTCACAGGAGGCGGCTCTACATGACGGTGAATACCTTATTAAAGGAGCGGGAGATGGGGGAACTTATCCCCTATCTTGCCCCCTATGATGAGCGGGGACTGGACGGGGTAATCGTTCAGGATTTAGGTGTGTTGGCAAAGATTCGCAGCAGTTTTCCGGATTTGCCTGTCCATGCCAGCACTCAGATGACCATAACCGGCGTGTACGGCGCCCGAAAGCTAAAGGAGCTGGGGGCCAGCCGAATAGTAACCGCCAGAGAGCTTTCCCTGGAGGAGATCCGGGAAATTCGCAGGCAGGTAGATATTGAGATCGAATGTTTCGTCCATGGGGCTCTGTGCTACTGCTACTCCGGCCAATGCCTCATGAGCAGTATGATTGGAGGGAGGAGCGGGAATCGGGGACGGTGCGCCCAGCCCTGTCGTCTTCCCTATGAGGTGCGGGAGAATGGAAGGAGGCTGGATCAGGCTGGGGACGGATTTGTTTTAAACCTGAAGGATTTATGCACCCTGGATTGGATTCCGGATCTTTTGGAGGCGGGGATTGATTCTCTGAAGATCGAGGGGCGGATGAAGAGCCCCAGATATACTGCCGGAGTAGTGAGCATGTACCGAAAATATGTGGATCAGTACCTGGAGCGGGGCAGGGCCGGATACCGGGTGAAGGAGGAGGACAAGAGGCTGCTGCTGGATCTCTTTGACCGGGGTGGTTTTACCCAAGGATATTATGGGAACCATAATGGAAGAGATATGGTGGCGTTGAAGGAGAAGCCTTCCTTCCGCCAGGGAAATCCGGAGTATTTCCAACAGCTGGATGAAAGATATGTGAACCATGTGGAGAAGGAGCTGGTCTGGGGACAAGCTGTCTTAAAGCCTGGGGAAGCGGCCAGCTTCACCCTGGGGATAGGCTCTGCCGCGGTTACGGTGAAGGGCCAGGAGGTCCAGCAGGCAGTGAATCAGCCTATGGAAGAGGAGCGGGTAAAGCGGCAGCTGCAAAAGACGGGGAATACCCCCTTTGTCTTTGAATCCCTAGAGCTGGAAATGGGAGCGGGGAGCTTCCTGCCGGTACAGGCGTTAAATGAGCTTCGGAGAAAGGGGCTGGAGGAGCTGGAGAAGGCGATCCTCTCCCAATACCTTCGGGGCAAAAAGGCGGAGATACTGGAAGGAAAGGAATCCCTGAATGGAGAGAGGGAAAGGCGCGGAGAATGGGAAGGGAAAGAGCAGGGCCGGCCTTTATTGATTGTTTCTCTGGAGGAGCCAGCACAGCTTCCCCCTGCCTTAGAGCATCCGGATGTGGATGAAATCTATCTTGACGCGGACGGATTTCTTCCTTCCTGCTGGCAGGATACAGTATCTGCCTGCCACAGGGCAGGGAAAAACTGCCGTTTGCTGATGCCTCACATCTTTCGAATGGAGGAAGATAAATATTTTCGAAAAAATTGGGCAATGCTGAGGGCAGCCGGCTTTGACGGGCTGGTGGTGCGGAGCCTGGAAGAATGCCAATGGCTGCGGGAGATGGAAGGGGAGGCAGTCTCAATGGTATTTGATGCCTCGCTCTACGCCTGGAATCGTCTGGCTGACGAAGTCCTCCATAAGTTGGGCGCTTTGCGGATTACCATGCCGATGGAATTAAACAGCCGGGAGCTGAAGGAAAAAGGCTGTGCCGGACAGGAGATCCTGGTCTACGGGGCAGTCCCGATGATGGTCTCTGCCCAGTGCCTGACAAAGACAGTAAAGGGCTGTGAGAAGCGAAAGGGATGTCTGACCCTGAAGGATCGGACCGGGAAGGAGATGCCAGTGAAGAATCACTGTACCTTCTGCTATAATACCATCTACAATGCCAGCCCTACCTCGCTGTTAGGACAGGAGAAGCTGGTGTTGGGGCTTTCCCCCTCAGCTCTTCGCCTGGCATTTACCACAGAATCACCGAGGGAAGTGTCCTGGCGCATTGGGGCCTTTGCAGGTAGTTTTATTCACGGGCGGCCGGCCTCCAGCTTTTCGGGGGAGTTTACCAGAGGGCATATCAAGCGGGGGGTTCAGTGACCCGTGATTCTCATGGGCAGCAAGACGGGTAAAATGACTAAACTATATGTATATTTGCTGCCCAAAAGGGCGGGCTGACCGAGACCAAAGGAGAAGGGAGGCGGGAATACGGTCCATCTGATTACTGAGATTTCCAAGTATCTAATGATACTGCTGATTGCGTGCTATACCTTTTTTAATTTCCGTTTTTTCGCTTACCCGGATATGGAAAGAAAACAGCTTATGTGCGCCAGACAGAACCAGGCAATGTTTTTGATCCATCTGCTGGCCTACCTGATTATTTATTTAAAGACAGAGGATCCGCGTGTGCTTCTCTTTTACGGGGCGCAGGTGATTTTCTTTTTGGCCTATATTTATCTCTATCGCCTGTTTTACCGCAACGTATCCCGGCTTTTGGTAAATAACGCATGCCTTTTGATGTGCGTTGGGCTAATCATCCTGACCAGGATTTCCTTTGACCGGGCGGTACGGCAATTTGTGGTTTTGGCGGCCGCCGCGGTGCTTACCTGGCTGATCCCCTTTATCATTGACCATGTGTGGCAGCTGAGCCGGATTGGCTGGTTTTACGGGGCGGTGGGGTTGGCGCTTTTAGCCTTGGTGTGGATCCTGGGAACTACTACCTTTGGAGCCCAGTTGTCTCTGGAGATCAAAGGGGTTTCCTTCCAGCCGTCGGAGTTTGTGAAGATTACCTTTGTGTTTTTTGTAGCCGCTATGTTTTACCGGTCCACCGATTTTCGGACGGTGGCGGCAACCACTGCTGTAGCGGCGTTCCATGTGCTGATCCTGGTAGCCTCAAAGGATTTAGGCGGTGGATTATTATTTTTTATCACCTACCTGTTTATGCTGTTTATCGCCACTTCCAAGTGGATGTATCTGGGAGGTGGGATCCTTGCGGGAGGTGGGGCGGCATTTCTGGCCTATCAGATCTTTCCCCATGTGCAGACCCGGGTAACGGCATGGGCAGATCCCTGGGCGGATATTGATAACCGGGGATATCAGATCACCCAGTCCCTTTTCGCCATCGGCACTGGAGGATGGTTTGGCTTAGGGTTGTACCAAGGGATGCCCTACAAGATACCTGTGGTGGAGAAGGACTTTATTTTCGCGGCCATCTCAGAGGAGCTGGGCGGGATTTTTGCCCTGTGCATCCTGTTGATCTGCATTGGGTGCTTTCTCCAGTTTATGATGATTGCAGGCAGTATGCAGGCCGTGTTTTTCAAGCTAATTGCTTTTGGGCTGGGGGTGGTTTACATTACCCAGGTATTTCTCACCGTAGGCGGGGTGACTAAGTTTATCCCATCTACCGGCGTTACCCTCCCCTTTGTCAGCTATGGGGGAAGTTCGATCTTAAGCACGTTTATCCTGTTTAATATTATTCAGGGTTTGTATATTTTAAAGAGGAACGAGGAGGAGGACGATGAAGAGGGCTAATCCAAATCCCAATGCCAACCGGAATATTTTAATCCTCACCTATGTGATCCTGGGCGCATTTTTCGGGCTGATGGTGTATTTTTGCCATTTCCTCTTCAAGGAGCGGGAAGGGGTGATGAACAATTCCTATAATGCCAGGCTGGAGAGCTTCTCAGAACGGGTGGTCCGGGGACGGATTTTAAGCAGTGACGGCCAGGCGCTGGCACAGACAGAGGTGGGGGCGAATGGAGAGGAACTTCGGGTCTATCCTTTCGGCAGCCTGTTTTCCCATGTGGTGGGCCATTCCACCAAGGGGAAAACAGGACTGGAAAGCCTGGGAAATTTTTACCTCCTTTCCTCCCATGGGAACCTGCTGGAGGAGATATTTCATGGATTGGCGGACCAGAAAAGCCAGGGGGACGATGTGATCACGACCTTGGATGTGGGTCTGCAGCACACGGCTTATCTGGCATTAGGGGAGAGAAAGGGAGCTGTGGTGGCCATAGAGCCAGGCACGGGAAAGATCCTTGCCATGGTGTCAAAGCCAGACTATGACCCGAACCCTGCGAGCCTGGATGCTGCCTGGGAGATGCTGATCAGCAGTGATAATGATCAGGGGCAGCTGCTGAACCGTGCTTCCCAGGGGCTTTATCCCCCAGGATCTATTTTTAAGATTGTAACGATCCTGGAGGCTATGCGGGAGAACCCGGAAGGGTATCTGGATGTTCATTTTGACTGCTCCGGTGTATTCCAGGAGGGACCCTACTCCATTCGGTGTTATCAGAGCACTGCTCACGGATCCCAGAATCTGGGACAGGCCTTTGCTAATTCCTGCAATGGGGCCTTTGCCAGCCTGGGGCTGACGCTGGATCAGGAGTCTATGGGGCAGCTGACCAGACAGCTTTTGTTTCACACGGAGCTGCCCCTGTCCATCCCTTATTCTAAAAGTTCTTACAATGTAGCCGCTGTGGGAAGCTTGATGGAAAGGCTGGCGGCGTCTGCGGGAGGCGATCCCCTTGCCTTGACTGACGGGGAGGTGAGTCAGTGGGAGGTGCTGCAGTCCTCCATTGGCCAGGGGAAGACACTGGTCAGCCCCATCCACTTTGCCATGATTACCTCGGCTATTGCCAATGGAGGAATACTGATGAAGCCTTATTTAATCGACCGGGTACAGAATGAAGCCGGGGAGGAGGTAAGGAAATTCCTTCCAGAGAGCTACGGCAGCCTGATGACTGCGGAAGAGTCAGGAAAGCTGAACGATCTGATGGTGCAGGTGGTGACAGAGGGAACAGGCTCCGCCTTGCGGGACGCCCCCTATCAGGCGGCGGGGAAGACCGGCTCTGCGGAGTTTGAGACCGGGAAGGAAACCCATGCCTGGTTCACCGGATACGCTCCGGCAGAGGATCCAAAGATCGCGGTAACGGTGATCGTGGAGGAGGGCGGATCCGGAGGCCGGACCGCCGCGCCGGTGGCCAGGGCAATGTTTGATCAATATTTGCTGCGATAAGGATGATTGCTGTAGTGAGCGGCGAGCCGTAAACAGCGCTCAATATACGAGAGAGGAGAACATATATGATACAGGCAAAGGAATATGTAAGGCCCTCCAGCCTGGAGGAGGCCTACCAGCTTTGCAGGAGGCGCAGCAGCGTGGTGGCAGGAGGAATGATGTGGCTCAAGATGGAGAATATCCAGAAGCAGACCATTATCGATCTGTCCGGGCTGGGGCTTGCAGGCATTGAGGAGGATGAGGAGCAGTTTCGCATCGGGGCCATGACCACCCTGCGGATGCTGGAGACCCATCCGGGTCTAAATCAGGAATTTGACGGCATTTTCCGGGAGTGCACCCGGCACATTGTGGGCGTACAGTTCCGGAATGGCGCCACAGTGGGGGGGAGTATTTACGGCAGATTTGGATTTTCAGATATTCTGACCTGCCTGCTGGCATTAGATGCCTATGTGGAGTTGTACTACGGGGGCGTGATGCCGTTAGCTCAGTTTGCTGCGATACCCCGTTCCATCACGGAACGGAATATCCTGGTGCGCATTCTGATTAAGAAGGATGGCAGGAGGGCAGCCTACCGAACGGTGAGACGGGCCAGCACCGACTTTCCGCTGCTGGCCTGCTGCGTGGCAAAAAAGGGCGGCCAGTGGCAGATATCCCTGGGCGCCAGACCTCAGAGGGCCAAGGCAGTAGTGATTTCGGAAAATGAGGAATCTTGCGGGGCAGAGGGCTGGGAAGAGCAGGAGGCAATACGGATTGCAAAGGAGGGGGTAAAGGCCTTTTCTTTCGGGAGCAACCTGCGGGGCAGCGGGGAGTACCGCCGTGTGCTGGCAGAACTTTTGATCAGGCGCCTGGCGCGGCAGCTTCAGGGCCAAGGAGAAGCTGGCTCTGGGATGGGATCTGGCAGGGAGCAGAGTAAGAACGGCACGATGACAGAGTCTGACCAGAGCCGGAAGGAGGATAACCGAAGATGAAGATACAGTTTCAGCTAAATGGAAAGCCGGTCCAGGCGGAAATCCAGCCGGATACCATCCTTCTGGATCTGGTAAGGAAAATGGGGTGTAAGAGTGTGAAGCGGGGATGTGAGACCTCCAACTGCGGTTTGTGTACCGTCTGGATGGATGAAAAGCCGGTGTTGTCCTGTTCAGTCCTGGCAGCCAGGGCGGAGGGGAGACGCATTACTACCCTAGAGGGGCTTGAGAAAGAGGCTCAGGAAGCCGGAAGATATCTGGCAGAGGAAGGCGGAGAGCAGTGCGGTTTCTGTAGCCCTGGATTTTTGATGAATGTCCTGGCCATGGAGCGGGAGCTGGATTCCCCGGATGAGGAAGAGATCAAGGAATATCTGGCAGGAAATCTCTGCCGGTGCAGCGGATATATGTCACAGCTTCGGGCGGTAAAGCGCTATCTGAACCGAAGGAAGGAGGGATAGGATGGGAGAGAAGAGATATGTGGGCGCTCCGGTGGTAAAAAAGGACGCTCCTTCCCTGGTAGGTGGAAGGCCGGTATATACAGAGGATTTGGCACCGGAGGGCTGTCTGGTGGTGAAGGTATTAAGAAGTCCTTATGCCCACGCGCTGATTCAGAGGATTGATTGCCAGGAGGCCAGAAAGATGCCTGGGATCGCCTGTATTTTGACCTGGGAGGATGTGCCGGGGAAACGGTTTACCATGGCGGGGCAGACCTACCCGGAGCCCAGCCCCTACGACAGGCTGATCTTAGATCGGCGGGTGCGGTTTGTGGGGGATGCGGTGGCCATTATTGCCGGGGAGAGTAACCAGGCAGTGGATAAGGCCATGAAGCGGATCAAGGTTACCTATCAGGAGTTGGATCCGGTGCTGGATTTCCGGGCAGCTAAAGATCACGCTGTACTGGTGCATCCGGAGGATAACTGGAAAAGCCTTGCGCCAGTAGGGGCGGATAACCGCCGGAATCTCTGCGCATCAGGTATTGACGAGAAGGGAGATGTGGACAGCATTTTGGCGTCCTGTGCGCACAAGGTGGAGCAGACCTATCACGTAAAAGCCAACCAACAGGCCATGATGGAGACTTTCCGGGCCTACAGTTATCTGGATACCTATGGACGCCTCAATATGGTAGCCTCCACCCAGGTGCCCTTCCATGTGCGGCGTATCCTGGCCCACGCTCTGGATATCCCCAAGTCGAAAATCCGGGTGATTAAGCCAAGAATCGGCGGCGGCTTTGGGGCTAAGCAGACGGTAGTGGCGGAGGTATATCCCGCCATTGTCACCTGGCTCACCGGAAAGCCGGCCCAGATCATTTACAGCCGCTATGAATCCCAGATAGCCTCCTCCCCGCGCCATGAGATGGAGATCCGGGTGCGGGTGGGATGCGATCAGGAGGGGATACTGAAGGCCATTGATGTGTACACCCTGTCTAATACTGGCGCTTACGGAGAGCACGGTCCCACCACAGTGGGATTGTCCGGGCATAAGTCCATCCCACTCTACCGGACCGAGGCCTTCCGCTTTGCCTACGACGTGGTTTACACCAACCGCATGTCTTCGGGAGCTTACCGGGGCTACGGGGCTACCCAGGGAATCTTTGCTGTGGAGAGCGCGGTCAATGAGCTGGCTGATCAGATACATATGGACCCGGTAGCTTTCCGGGAAAAAAATATGGTCCGCCAGGGGGATGTGATGCCGGCCTATTACGGGGAACAGGCCATGAGCTGTACCCTGAACCAGTGTATGTCCCAGGCAGCGGAGATGATCGGCTGGAAGGAGAAATTCCCCTGCCGGGATATGGGAAACGGTAAGGTGCGGGGGGTAGGCGTGGCTATGGCTATGCAGGGTTCCGCCATCAGTGGCGTGGACGTGGGAAGCGTGGCCATGAAGATAAATGACGATGGCTTTTACACCTTGATGGTGGGATGCTCGGATATGGGAACGGGCTGCGACACCATCCTGGCGCAGATGGCGGCGGACTGTATGGATTGTGACCTGGAAGACATTGTGGTTCACGGCACAGACACGGACATTTCCCCCTATGATTCTGGATCTTACGCGTCCAGCACCACCTATCTTACCGGGATGGCGGTGATGAAGGCATGTGAGAGCTTGCGAGAAAAGATCCTTAAGAAGGCGGCTCAATATTTAAACTGTGATGAGGCGGAATTGGAATTCGACGGCAGAAAGGTACGCCAGGTAAAGGGCGAAAAGGAAATCAGCCTAAAGGATATTGGTAATCAGATCATGTGCAACAATGAAGAAGCCCTGGCTGCCTGGGAATCCCACACCTCCCCCATCTCCCCGCCACCCTTTATGGTAGGTATGGCAGAGGTAGAGGTGGATAAGGAGACTGGCGAGGTGGAACTGATTGATTACGTGGCTGTGGTGGACTGCGGCACAGTGATCAATCCCAACCTGGCCAGGGTCCAGACAGAGGGCGGCATTGGCCAGGGAATCGGCATGACATTATACGAGGACGTGACCTACACAGAGAAGGGGCAGATGCTGGAAAATTCCTTCATGCAGTACAAGCTGCCTACCAGACAGGATGTGGGGAAGGTCCGGGTGGAATTCGCCCCAAGCTATGAGCCCAGCGGGCCTTTCGGCGCAAAGTCCATCGGGGAGATCGTGATCAATACCCCGGCCCCGGCCATTGCCTCAGCGGTTTGTCACGCAACCAGAGTGCAGGTGCGGGAGCTTCCCATTACAGCGGAGAAACTTTGCCGCGGGATGCATCCGGAGTGGTTTGGGCATGGAAGCCCTACCTAATACTCCACCCTGACGGCGTAAGCTCTATGGGGATCACTTTCGTCTCCACCGCTGTTCCAGGAAGAGTGATGGTCACGGATGCCGCTTCTGTTTCTCCGGCAAAGGCTTCTGGCCGTGTCTTTACCCAGAAGGCAGCGTATCCTCCGTGAATGGGGATTACCTCTGGTCCGATGACCTGAATATTTCCTTGTGTCTGTACTTGGATCACCCCGTGGTAATAGACCAGGGTAGTGTGGGCGCTGTCCTTTACCCGGCAAACGATCCGGGTGGCGTCCACACAGTCGCCCCAGAGGGAAGCGTCATCTGCCGTTACTTCCAAATCATCCAGGAAGGAGTCGCGGAGGAATTTTTTCGTGGCCACAGGCTGTCCCTTGTAGTAGCCGGTGATCTGCCCATCCTGCCACAGATCCTGCCATACCCCGATCTCTTCCTCCACCTCAATAGGCGGGTGGGCCAGACCAATGTAGCGGCTGTCCGGATAGTAGCGTACTGGCGCTCTGCCGTACATTTCGATTTCTACATAATCACAGTTGGTTAATACCATAAAGGGGGCAGAGAGTTTATTGCCCTGGTTATCCCCCCGGGAGAATTCGGTGGTGGCTTCCATCACAATGGCTTCCTCCGGATCTTTCTGGCTGCGCAGCAGGTAGGCGGCATATTTGGGGATGCGGAACATGTCCATGACCCCATGATAGCAGATCTTGTCTCCAGAGCCGTAGTCGCCGTGGGTGTTGTAGTCGAAGGCACACCAGCCGAAGATGCCCAGCATTTCCGGGGAGAGATTCGACTGGCTGAAAATCCTGGCATAGGCCCTGGCGTGGACGGTCCGCTTGTAGGCAGTGTCCCAAAGCTTAGTGGGGAAGGCGGTGCCGGCGAATTCACTGATCAGGAAGGGAACTGGATCATTCTGTCCAGTGGCTTCCTTCCGTCCCCGGAACAGCTTTACCCCTTCTGGGTCGCAGTCGGAGTAGGTGAAGTCATTTAAAGAATATACATCTTCCAGCAAATGGCTGTCAGATATGTAGCGGACCCCGGTGGTAGGACGAGAAGAATCCAGGCGGTGGGCCAGGTCATTAGCCTTTTGATACAGCGCGTCGTCATCTAAAGATTCATTGATGCGCACGCTCCAGATGAAGATGCTGGGATGATTGTACTGGGTGACAATCATGGACTCTACGTCCTGGAGCATCACCTGTTTGAACTCCTCCCCGCCGATGTGGCCCCAGCCCGGGATTTCTGAGAAAACCAGCAGGCCGATCTCGTCACAGCGGTTTAAAAAGTATTCAGACTGCATATAATGGGAGGTCCGCACCGCATTTATCCCCAGGAAGTCCTTGAGGATATCTGCGTCCTTTTCCTGCGCCCGTTTTCCCATGGCGTAGCCGACGTAAGGGAAGGACTGGTGGCGGTTTAACCCCATGATTTTCCACCTTGTGCCATTGATAAAGAGTCCGTCGTGGCGGCAGTCTACCTTCCGGAAGCCGGTTTTTACCCGATGGCGGTCCAGGAGCTTCTCCTCTGCCTTTAACGAGATCTCTACCGTGTAGAGATAAGGTGAATCTGGGTTCCAGAGGATGGGATTAGATAGCGCCTCCTGCCTCAGGGAAAGATTGTGCCTGCCAGGCTGGATAGACAGGGCGTCTTCATAGGTACAGACAGTATTTCCATCCATATCCCGGATGATGACTTCTGCATCAGCCAGGATGGGGGCCCCTTGATGATCCAGGATGAGCTCGGGAGATACCAGAGCCTGGTCTTGTGTCAGCTCATATCGCGCCAGAACCTGGGTGATCGCCGTCTGGCTGCAGATATCCAGCCAAACATCCCGGTAGATTCCCCCAAAGGTGAGATAGTCAATGGCATAGCCAAAAGGAGGGATATCCTCCCGCTCATGGCTGTCTACCCGGACCGTCACCCGGTTCTGCCCGGAATGGCAAAGGCCAGTGATGTCAAACTGGCTTCGGGAATAGCCTCCCTTGTGCTCCCCGGCCAAAACCCCATTGACAAAGAGCTCAAAGTAAGTCATTACCCCGTCAAAGGTGAGGAAGATCCGCTGCCCCTCCATCGAAGGAGTGACGTCCAGGATCTTCCCATAAGTGCTGATCATGGCGGTGGCGCTGTGGCTGAAGCAGCTTAAGGGCAGTTCCTTTACTGTGTGGGGGAGATGGACGGTTTTGGCCCCCGGGGCATCTTCATATAAGTAAGATTCAGAAAATCCTTCACAAAATTTCCAGTTTAAATTCCATAAAATCGATGCATCCATATGTTTATCCCTTTCATTTTTATTGCTCTGTTTATGCTACGTGATTTATTCCTTCACCGCCCCCGCGGCGATCCCTTCGATAATATACTTCTGGAAGAATACATACAGGAGGATGGTAGGAAGGGCCACCACGATGATACCTGCCGCCAGCAGTGGCCAGGAGTTCTGACGGGCGCCGGCATAGCGCATCAGGAAGGTGGTCAAGGTTCGGTTCCGGTTATTGGGCATGTAGAGGTAGGGAATGTACATGTCATTGACAATAGACACCGTCTTTACGATCACTAAAGTAGCGGTGGCCGGGGCCAGCAGGGGAAAGATAATCTGGGAAAAGATACGGAAATATCCGCAGCCATCCAGCATGGCGCTCTCATCCAGAGATATCGGGATTCCGCTGATAAACTGCCGGTAGATATATAGCTGCATCAGATTGGCGGCAATGTAAATGACGATAGGGGCGCCGATGGAATTGTAGAGCCCCATTCCCCGGATGACGCGGAACCTGGCGATCTCCACGATATTGGTGGGAACCATCATGGCCAGGTAAAACAGGATGTAGATCACTTGTTTAAACCGGAATTCGAATCGCTCCAGACAGTAGGCGGTCAGGGCGCCTAGGAGGATATTAAAGGTGATGCTCACCACCACGATTTTCAGGGTATTGATGAAGGAGGTTAGCAGATATTTTTCCTTTAATACATTGGAGTAATTGCTAAAGGTAATCTGGTCAAAGGGGATCCACAGAGGGGAATGGCTGTCTAAGCTGCCAGGCATCCGCAGAGAACTGACCAAGGTGATCAGCAGAGGGAAAAATACCAGGAGAATCAGGAAGAGGGAAACCAGGTATTTCCCGGTCAGAATCATCTTTTTATGCATAGTGACCCTCCTTCCTTCGAATCCGGCTGGTGATATACTTCTGTATCATCTGCACGGCCACGATCATGGCGATCATGATCACTGCCATGGAAGAGGCCAGGCCGAAGTTATTGTACTTAAATGCGGTGTCAATGGTGTAGATGGAAAAGGTGTTGGACGCCCCGTTGGGACCGCCGGAGGTCATGATATAGGGGATGTCAAACATCTGCAAACTTCCGTTTATCACATCAAAGAGCATAAAGTCAATGACTGTCCGGATGGCCGGAATCTGGATAAACCGTAGACGCTGCCAGCCATTGGCGCCATCTACGATTGCCGCGTCCATGATATCTTCAGGTACAGAAGCCAGTCCTGCCATAAAAAGGACGATGTGGAAGCCCATATACCGCCATATAGAGACAGAGGATAAGACATAATTGACGATTTTCGGGTCAGAGAGCCAGTTTTTTATCAGGCTTCCCAGCCCCAGCTTGGTTAAGAGATAGTTAAAACCGCCCTCTACTGGGGAAAAGAAATAGGAGAAGGAATAGGAAATTCCCACGCCATTGATGATAAAAGGCAAAAAAATAACAGCCTTCACAAAATTTGCCCCTTTAAACCTGCTGGAAAGCACCACTGCCAGCACCAGCTCTAAAGGCATCATAAGGCCGTGGATGAGAAGATAAGTCAGATTGTTGCGGAAGGCCAGCCAAAATTCCGGAGATTTGAAAAAAAGCTGTTGATAATTCGCCCCTCCGATGAAGGGGCGGATGGAAGCGACTCCGTCCCATTCCAGGAAGCTCATGTAGATGAGCTCCCAGAATGGATAAACCACAAATACAGCTAATAAGATTACCGGAATGATAAGGGACAGGCCAAGAAAGCAAAGTCGTTTCTTGCTGTGCCGATTCATAGGGTATCCTCCTTACAGGCCCAGTTTACTTCTGGCCTCTGCCCAAATGGCGTCTAATTCATCAAAGCGTGCGTCTGGATTAAAACCTTCAGTAAGCATTTCTACACCAAGCTCCTTGCAGTCAAATTTCGTCTCGGAGACCATGCGGATGAAATCGCTCTCCCCGGCGCCGTAGGTGACAAAGGACACGTCGGACTGTAGCTTGGAGGCAGTCTGGAGAACTGGATCCAGCTCCTTGGGGAAGGAATTCATTGTGCTGTCACTGCTGATGGAGGCAATGTAGTCTGGATACCAGGCGTCACTGAAGTAGAATTCCAGGAAGGCCTTGGCGACTTCCGGATTTTCCGAATGCTGGGTAACGGTTAAGAAGCAGTCGCCCTGGGTAACCAGATTAAAAGCATCGTCCTTGCTGTCACGGAAAGGAAGATAGAAGGTCTCAAGCCCAGTGGGATCATAGCCGTCTGCCAGGTAAGCAGTAAGGAACATAGGGCTGTTTAACACCATCGCGCCTTTCTTCTTGGCAAATAATGCCCGGCTCTGGTCATAGGTAACACCTAAAGGATCCGCGCCCAAAACACCCTTTTGGAACAGATTGAAAATCTTTTCGTAGACGGTGCGGATGGCCGTACCTTTTGCAAAGGGTGCATCCTCCGTGGTCATGTAGTCCCAATAATAGCCATCGCCGCTTTCCGAGGCAGGGCCATACTCCATGAGAGGATAGGTAGGCCATGCATCCTTGGCGCCCATGCAGATGGCGGCAAATTCCGGGTCATTAGCGCCGAAGTGCTGTTGTAAGGTCTCGCTGACCTGGACAAACTCCTCCCAGGTCTCCGGGACAGTAACGCCGGCCTCATCGAAAAGGTCGGTCCAGTAATAAACATAATCATTGGCCTTCCGATCCGGGATGCCGTAGACTTTGCCGTCGATAGCGTACTCAGAAGCAATCTGATTGTCCTTGTTGGCCGCGGTGTCGGTCAGATCCACCAGGTATTCCTTGTATTGGTTCATACTGTCAGATTTGTGGAACATCAGATCGGGAAGCTCGGAAGCAGAGGAGCGGATCTTCATGGAATTAAAGTATTCCGGCTCTGCGTTAAACTCTTCGATATCAATGGTAACATTGGGGTAGAGCTCTTGGAAACGGCCCTCTAAGTCCAGCTCATCAAAGGTTTTGGACGCCGCCACATCCCAGGTAGCCAGGGTGATGGTACAGGAAATATTCCTATCCGCGTTGTTTTTCGCCCCATCCTCTTGCTCACCCTGATCGGGGGTTACGTTTTCCTGGGCTGCCTTGGTGGTCTCGCCGCCAGAATTAGAAGAAGCGCCGCCGCAGCCGGTTACCGCGAGAGCCAGCGCCAGGCCGGATGCCAGTACATAAGGTCTTTTTTTCATAGGTTTCCTCCTTACATGATAAAAATAAATAAAAACAGTAATATACTACCCAAAATAATTGTAACATATCACGAAAGAGGAAAAAATGAAAAAAGGTACGATTTCTTGCACTATGGTTTGCAATATCACGGTTCTGGCAGGTTAGTCCGGGAATTCAGCAATGATTATGGTTTAGTTGATTTGATTTTTCCGGTAGGCGGAGGGGGATATGCCCTCCTGGGCAGAAAATACCCGCACGAAATATTCTACGCTGTTATAGCCCACCGCCTCGCTGATCTCCTTCAACTTCAGGGAGGTGCTGGTTAACATTTCCTTGGCATGGTGGATGCGCAGATTTTTCAGATAGTGGGAAAAGGGCATGCCCATCCGCTTATTGAATAAAGTGCTGAAGTATTTTTCACTGAAATTGGCCTGAGAGGCTACCTCCGAAAGGCTTAAATCCGGGTTAAAGTAATGGCTGTCAATGTAGTCCAGGGCATTCCGGATCTCGTCAGGGAAATCCAGTTGGTAGCGGGAGCGCATATACCGGTTCATATCCCCCAGGAAATTAATGGTCCAGATGCATACTTCCTGGATGGAGGGGAGCTGGAGGATGGTATGGCAGAGATCCTCACGGTAGACGGAATCCGTATCCTCCAGCTGATGGATCAGGGAGGCGGCCAGATGATAGGCAAGATTCAGCGCCTCCTGCCTGGCGGATTCCAGGGAGGAGGACTGAAGCCGGGCCAGGATTCGGGATTTTTCCTTCTGATACCGGGGGGTGTCCTGGACTTTTAAGGCCTGGATCATGTCCGGATAAGCGTGGGGAAGAGCAGCACCTTCCATAGAGCCGTGAGATTTCTGACCAGACAGAGAGAGGATCGGCGGGCGGAAGCTTAAATAGTCCGCCGGGGAGAAGAGCCGGCGGGACTTCATCACATATCGCATGGTGAGATTCGCAGTGGCCTCCTCAAGGCAAGACTCAAAGTCAGCGGCCCCCTCTGCCAGCTGGCTTACCCCGGCCATACAGTCTACATTCATATAATTTTTCCAGGCTTTTAACTGGCGGGTCAAAACCCGGAGAAGCCCAGGAAGGCTGTCTGCCGAGGCAGCTTCATAGATCATCACCAGGCTGGTTTCTCCCGATGGAACCAGGATGCCGTGGGCGGCAATCTGGGCGATCTGCCGTGCAAGGCTGATTAGGGAGGAAAAAAACTCCTTGTCCAGGTCACTTCCAAAGGCGCGGACGATGTTTTGATAGCCCAACACAGAGTAGGTGATGACAAAATAGCGCTCTGGAAGCGCCGCCTCCTTTGCCTCCAGCTCGCCCTTGAGAAGCCTGGATAAAAGAATGCCCTTGTCGCTTCTCTCTGTTGCTTTGCTCTCCTCTCCTTTAAAGGAAGGGCCCTCTTGGCCGCGTCTATCCAGCTCGGCCTTCATCTGCTCCAAATGTTTGTTCAGAAGCTGCTGGTGGAGCTCCCGCTTTAGGCAGTAGTCGTGGATGCCCAATTTAAAGGCCTGGCGCACATAGGGAAAATCATTGTAGGCGCTTAGCACCAGGATCTGGGGAGGATGGGCAGTCTGATTGGCATACTGGATCAGCTCCAGCCCGTCTACCACCGGCATCTGGATATCCGTGATTAGAATGTGGATTTCTTCCTTAGACAGGATATCCATGGCCTCCCGTCCATTGGCGGCGCTTCCTGCCAAAAGGAGCCCCTGCTCCTCCCAGTTGATCATGGATTCTAACATCATCCGGACGATAGTTTCATCGTCGGCGATCAGTACGTGATACATTGGCATTACCTGCTTTCTCTTGGGGGAATTATGGCTGGCAGGGTCAAGGTGACACAGGTCCACTGGCCAGGTAGAGAGCAGATCTCTACGCCATAGTCATCCCCGTAATTTAATTTCAGTCGCCGGTTAGTATTTCTGAGGCCGATGGTCCGTCTCCGCTCCTGTGCAGGCTCAATCTCAGGGGAGAGTGAAAGCTGGCTTTTGATGTTTTCCTCCTCCATGCCCTTTCCATTATCCCACACAGTCAGGAGCAAAAGGTGGTCCTTTACCTGGCCTGTGATCTCAATCCTGCCCAATCCCTCCTCCATGCCGTCAAAGCCATGGGTGATGCTGTTTTCCACAATGGGCTGGAGGAGGAGCTTTGGGATCTGACATGCTCCGGCCTCCGGGCTGATCTGGATATCCACCTCAAAGCTTTCCATATACCGGAACTGCATGATGTAGATGTAGCTGTCCAGGAGAGACCGCTCCTTTGCCACCGTATGGAAGGTGCCATCCCGGCTTAACAGGGCGTCCAGGATGGTTTCCAGAGCTGTGACCATATCCCGCATCCCATCAAAATGGGCGGAAATGGCCATGAATTTTAAAGTGCTCAGGGTATTCATCAAAAAATGAGGGTTCATCCGAGATTGGAGGGCGGCCAGTTCCTCCTGGTATTTCTCCTTTTCCGCCTGCTCCTTTTCCTCGATCAGCCGGCTTATCTGCCCCACCATGCTGTTAAAGCCGGCGATCATCTGGGCCATATCCTTCTGGCTGCAGGAGGTTACTCTGGTTTCCAGATGATGGCTCTCCACAGCCGCCATGCCTTCTGACAGACGGTGGAGCGGGGTCCAGAATTGATTCATATACCACCAGAAGTAGACGATAAACATGAGGACAATGCAGAAAATCGCAATCAGGCTGACTCTGGAAAACAAATGGAATTGGCCGAACAATTCTTGTTCATTGGCAGCGCTTACCAGGAACAGTTCCGTTTCAGGAACCCTTGCGGCAATATAGCGGACGCCAAAAGAGGAGAGCTGGCAGGAATTCTGACAAGTACTCCGGATGTCTGCCATAACCTGTGGAGGGATGGGGCTGCCGCCTTCCTCAATGAGGCTGCGCCCATCCTCTTTGATCAGGATGAGATGGCCGATTTTCCCCTTTTTATTATAGTCGTGGAGGGTGTCCGGGATGGTGGAGCGGCGGTAGAGGACAATGCATTCGATCCCTGGCATGTCCCTGGGGGCGATGGCGGCTACGGCGATGGCCTCAGAAGAGGCGCGCAGGCGGTAGAAATATTCGTCATTCACCAGGCAGGTATAAACCTTTCCAGGCTGTGCCAGGGCTTTCTGATACCAGTCCGTCTCCCGCAGCTCTTCTATGCGGTAGCGGATAGACCATCTGGGAATGACAGCGGAGCCGTCCTGGCGGTAAATGTGGATATCCAACAGCTGGTACTTAGGAGCGGCTAACAGCTGATAAACAGTATTTAACCGGTCCAGGGCAGCAGACTGCTCTCCACTATCGGTGGAAGCAGCTTCCCGGATGAGCGCCCCGTCTTCCATAGTTACCACATGAGAGAGGGAGAGGGCAGTATTGCGCATTTCCTCCTGGTATTGGTCAAGGACCGCGCTTTGGGCTATCTGCACGGAATCCGCTGCTGCGCGGTAGATCCATCTCCCAGCTGTCGCGAAGGCTACAGCCAGGACGATCATAACCGGGAATACGATCATGCAGATGTAGCTGGTTACAACATCTTTTAGTAAATTGCTTTTCCGTAAACGTTTCATAAACTTATTTTACTACAAATCCGCTTCTTTTGTAAATGGATTCCAGGAGAAACCATATTGAGAAGCCGAAGGAAAGGCAAATCGGGAGGATTTAGAAAAAACCAATAAAAAAATTTACTGAAAACGAAAAAAAGAGGAAAATTTTTGGTAATTTTCCTGAATATCTTGCATCTCTTCCGGAAAAGAGGTATACTGGATACAGTCTATGATGGCACACCAGCATCTGCCGGGACGAAAGGACGACTGAATGTTACAATCCTAAGCCTTTCTCTGGCAGTGGGTCAGGAGGAATTGCAATGATTGAGGCAACGAGCTGCGGCGGTGTGGTTATCTTTCGTGGTAAAATTCTGGTTTTATATAAGAATTATAAAAATAAATATGAAGGTTGGGTTTTGCCAAAAGGAACTGTAGAGGACGGGGAGGAGTTTAAGGAAACGGCTCTCCGGGAAGTGAAGGAAGAAACGGGTGTCAGCGCGTCGATTATCAAGTATATCGGGAAGAGTCAGTATACCTTTAACACTCCCCAGGATATGGTAGAGAAAGATGTACACTGGTATTTGATGATGGCTGACAGCTACTACAGCAAACCACAACGCGAGGAATACTTTATTGATTCTGGGTATTATAAGTTTTATGAGGCTTATCATCTGTTGAAATTTTCCAATGAGAAGCAGATTTTAGAGAAGGCCTATAATGAGTACCTGGATTTAAAGAAGGCGAATCTTTGGGGATCGAAGAAGTACTTTTAACGAAAGCTGCCGCACTGGCGACGGATTTTTATTTCCGGATCTGGCGCGGCAGTTTTTTCGTTTCATAAGAAAATGCGTCCTGTGCAGCAGGATTCTTTTTTCCATTTGTGCGAATTTATCATCAACAATAATCTTCCGCTTTCTTTTCTGTAGCGGCCACGGAGATACCATTGACCATCACATTGTCGTCAATGCCAATTACCAGGCAGCGGCGGCCATCAATGATCTTTGTCTCCACCAGTTCTGCGCAGTCTGGATCCACCTGAATGGTGATCACCGGCGTCTTGATCTCGAATTTTCTGGTATTGGCTACATTGGAGACCAGAAGAGAGGCCTTGGAGCCGGCGGATTCATCGAAATTTCGGTCAAAAGATTCCATCTTTTCCTCATCAGCGCCGCTGGCCTCCAGGAGGCTGCGCACCTGGTGCTTATCCAGCTCCAGGGGCTCTGGATCATCCTTCTTCTCCTGGAGCATAGCCGTGAGCTGCTCGTGGATATTTTTTACCAGCGCGTAGTCACATGTCTCCCCAAGGGTTTCCTCCACCAGCAGATTAAACGTCTCCTTCTGATCTTTGGCGGTCATAGGCATGGAGCAACCGAAAAGGGGCTCGATGAAGGACTCCTGGAGATCTTCGCCATTTTTGGAATAGTAGAGGAAACTATGGATATCGGTGCTCCTGTCGTGGAAGGCGGGGAAGAGAAAGCCGCGGTCCGGCATTTCCACCAGCCAGTCCCGGGTGCGGTTCCGGAAGCAGTTTTCCTCCGCGTCGTAGGAAAGACCAGCCTTTGACTGTTTCACCGGGCAGATGGAGCAGAGGATGAAATCATAAACCTCATCTGAGGCGTCGAACATATCCAGATTATCCGAGGACTTCCCTGGGATATCGTAAAGGGCGTGAATCAGCAGGATCAGATAATTTTCTCCATTATAGTAGTGCTCAATTACCTTATCATAGAATTCTTCCAGCAGTGCTTTCTCCTCCAGATGGCTGCCTTGCAGCTTGAGAAAGAAGTGCTGGCCGCCGCCGGGCATTTCTGAATCTGTGGGAAAGTCCATGTTTAACAGGTTTTTTCCCAAAGTTCCAGAAAGGGTTTTACGTAAAATTTCGAAGTACTTGAACCGATCCTCCTCAGGAAGTGTGAGGAAGGAACTGGAAATCTCTGCTTTCTTATTCTTCTCCCCGTCCACATAGCAGCCGCAGATGCGGGTAATGGCACAGTTCTCCGGGGTAAATTGCTTTTTAATTTCGGAAATTTCTTTTTTGTTCATCGTATGTAACCGCCTTTTGTTGTTTTTAATCGTTTGTTGTCTTGCGTGATTATTATACTATAAAATGTGGAACTAGTACAGAGGTAATCAACCAGCGTACTGTTCTGGGGGTAAAGAGCGTTGCAGTTTTATGGCATAGGGCAACAAAGAAGTGGCGAAGGGGGCAAAACCGTGTTATGATGGAAGGTACGAAAAGAACGCTAAGGATTTTGGAGGAACGAACATGTTAAGAATTTCAAGAGATTGTGTGACGGATTGCTTGCAGGCAGGGCAGGCTCCGGCAAAATATTGCAGGGATGGAGAGGCAGTTGCCTTTGAAACTAGAGACTGTTATGATGATAATGACATTACCGAAGATAATCCTTATGGAAATCATAAAGGCGGTCTGGAAAACCCAGCTACTGGGCCGTTATATGTAATGGGCGCGGAGCCAGGAGATGTGCTGAAGGTGGAGATCATGGAAATCCGCCTTCGAGAGTACGGCATCATGCGGACCTCTGCCACTGCAGGGGCATTCCATCACCTATATGAGGATAAATCCGCCAGGCGATTCACTTTTCAGAAAAATGAGGAGACTGGCCGGGAGGGCTTTTGGTTCGATGATAAATTGTGGCTGGACTGCGATGCCATGATCGGGGTTATTGGGACGGCTCCGGCAGGGGAGGGGGTTTTGACCATCACTCCGGGGAGCCACGGGGGAAATATGGACTGTGCCAGGATCACGGCAGGCTCCACCCTCTATCTCCCGGTGAATGTTCCTGGAGCTCTGCTCTCCATAGGCGATTTACACGCCAGGATGGGGGACGGGGAGATGCTGATCTGCGGCTTGGAGACCGCTGGGACAGTGATGGTAAGGGTTTCGGTTTTGCACGGGGAGAGCTATGGGAAGCTTTTCCAGGCTCTTCCCCTGTTGCGGACAGAAACTGAAGTGATGACCATCCAGTCAGCCCCCAGCCTGGAGGAAGCTTCTCTCCTGGCTGCAAGAACCATGGAGCGTTTCCTGGCCAGCTCTGCTGGGTTGGACGATGTGAAGGCTGGGATGGCTATGTCTCTTTTAGGGAATCTGGTGATTTGCCAGATCGTGAACCCTCTCCTTACTGTGCGCTGTACCCTTCCTCTGAAGGCGCTGGAGATCTATGGGGTGCGTATGCCGTGAGGAACGAAAAAAGCCCCCTTTCTGCAAGAGAAATGAGGGCTTCTGTGAAGTTGAAGCACAATGGAAGGCGCTGGAAAGCAAAGTTCAGAGCAGCTCCCGTATGTGCTTCATCAGGAAGGCAATCACCTGCTTCCGGGTGACAATGCCGATAAACATATTTCGGTCGTCCACTACAGGGACAAAGTTTTGATTGAGAGCTTCGGAAAAGATCTGCGCTAAGGGCACATCGATCTTTACAGCGGGATTCCGGTCTACCCGGGCGATAGTACTTAATGGACGGGAAATTTTGTGGGGATCTTCATCCTTTTCATTCAAAAGTACCCAGAGGAAATCTCCCTCGCTTACCGTTCCGGCGTAGGTGCCGTCAGCATGAATCACCGGCACAGCGGTATAGCCGCTGGTGTGGAGCTTTTTTATGGCTTCGGAAAGAGAGATGCGGTCTTCCAGATACATGGCTTCATTCTTTGTAATTAAAAGTTGAAAAATATTCATCTTTCGTATTCTCCTGTTACGTGGCCTTGGTTTTGTGAATACAGGCAGTGAGAAGGCATCTGTCTGCTGGACTGCGTTACCGGTTTATTATAACAGATCATGGGGAAAAATAGGCGGGATTTTTCATAATTTCACAGAAATTTTATCTTTTCTCAGGACGGGCGGCAGCTTGCCCAGGATGGCTATTTGGCTGCTTTTTCGGAAAATTCTGTGGTTACCAGCTCCTCATAAGGCACACGTTTCGGCAATTCCCCGCCTTCTTCCAGAATATTTTCCAGGAGTAGGAAACTCTCTTCTGCAAAAATCGTGTCTTCCTTCCAGGTATTCTGGGCTTTGTAGCGCTCCACAATGGTGGTCAGAGACTGGAGGTCAGTTTCCTTGAATTGTGGCTGGATTGTCTTGGCGATCTCCTCGGAGGAGTGGGAATTCACATAGTCTAATCCCTTCTGGATGGGATGGAACAAAGGATACTAAAATGTCTTGCCTAAATTTCCGTCTGGCTGGGTTGTCGGCGGTCTGATGGAAATTTATTCTTCGGAGTTTCGCCTGATACAATACTGACAGTATATTAGGAGGTATAAATATGGAAAAGGTAATGGTCATCGGCTGCCCAGGCAGCGGGAAGAGTACATTTTCACGGGAGCTTCATCGGATAACCGGGCTTCCGCTTTTTTATCTGGATATGCTCTACCACCAGTCAGACCGGACGATCTCCACAAAGGAGGAATTTGACCGGCAGCTGGCTCAGATTTTAGACCAGCAACAGTGGATAATGGACGGCAATTACGGGAGGACTATGTCCAAACGGCTAACACACTGTGACACAGTATTTTGGCTGGATTATCCCTTAGAGATTTGCCTTCAGGGATTGGAATCCCGTTTTGGAAAACCTCGGGAAGATATGCCTTGGGTGGAATTGGAGTGGGATGAGGAGTTCCTGGAATTTGTGAAAAATTTTCCTGCTGTGAATCGGCCGGAGATACAGGCGTTGATAGAAACCTATGGGAAGGATAAAGAGGTGATTGTTTTCCATTCCCGGGACATGGCGGCGAGATTTTTAGAACAGCTCAGGTGAAATAGAGGCAGGCCCTGTTTACATATAGATAGAGTAAACCACCTTTTTGATGGAGAATAGATGAAGGTAAGCTATGGGGCGGCGGTGCTTATCCGGGCAGCGTACCAAGGGGGCGTTATCCCTTTTGAAACTTACAGTGAGATAGAGAGGAGATATAAGATTGCCACATTTTTCACGGCAAAGCCGGAGGAGAAAGGAGAAAAATGTCGAAAAAGCGTGTTGTCTTTTACGGAAGAGTAAGCACGCAAAGCGAGGAGCAGTTGTCCGCTCTGGGAAATCAGATGAGCTGGTATGACCAGCTTTTGATGCAGCATCCAGACTGGGAGATGGTAGGGAAATATGAGGATGCGGGGATTACAGGAACCAGCGTCCGTAAGAGAAAAGGCTTCCAGAGAATGCTGGAAGACGGCCTTTTGTTTCACCAGTATGATATGATTATTACCAGGGAAACGAAACGGTTTGCCCGAAATACAGTGGACGCTTTATCCTATGTACGGCTGCTAAAGGATCATGGAATCCAGGTGTATTTTGTCAGTGATGCTATCCGCACGATAGAGGATCGGGATGGAGAGTTGCGGCTAAGCATCATGGCGACCATTGCCCAGGAAGAGAGCAGGAAGACCTCGGAAAATGTCCGGGCAGGCCAGCGGATATCCAGGCAGAAGGGGATTCTCCGGGGCACAGGAAATATTTTAGGCTACCGGCGGACAGGAAAAAATCAATATGAAATCGACCCGGAACAGGCCATTATCGTGAAAAAGATTTATCAGTGGTATCTCAGCGGGGAGGGAATCCGCGGGATTAAACGGAGGCTGGAGGAGGAAGGCCATAAAACGGCTACGGGAAAGGAACACTGGCAGCTCCAGGCCATAGACAATGTACTGAAAAATCCCTTTTATATAGGAAAACAACGCCAGCTGGCTTGGATTTCCGACGGGTATCTGACCCAGAAGCGGGTAAAAAACTTTCCAGAGAAGATAGAGTATATTCAAGGGAATTATGAACCGATTATCCCAGAGGAAGTATTTCAGGAGGTGGGTGCCATCCGCAAAGCGCGCTATAGCCAGATCCATGGAAAGGGAAAGAAGGGCAGCAAAAGTGTCTGGTGTGGAAGATATCTGTGCGGCTGTGGACGGGGGACGGTAAAGCGGACAGCAGGGAGCAAAGAATCGGTGTTTCTGTGCTATTGGCAGCATGTCAATGGCAGAAGGAGAGAGGGCCAGGAGAGAGAGAAGGAACCAGAAGGATGCGGATTAAAATCAGTGGCAGAGTGGCAGCTGGACATGATTGCGTATTTTGTGCTCCGCGATCTGTGGGATAGGAGAGAGGAGGATCTGGAACAGGCCGGGAGGGTGATCGAAGAGTGTTTTCAAGAAGAAAATGGGTTCAGCCTACAGGAGCGGCAGCTCTTTCAAAGGAGGATGGAACAGCTGGAAAAACGGCGAGATAGCCTGGTCGATATGCGGGCGGATGGGGAGATCACGAAAGAGGAATATGCCTTAAAGCGGCAGGAATATGAGGAAGAACTGGGGATGCTTAAGCAGAAGGCTTTGGAGGAAGGGAAAGATGGAGAGCTGGCGGGAGAGAAGAGGGAAAGGAAATCAGATGGCATCAAACAGGCGCTAAGCCATCTCATGGACTTTTCATGCCCCAAATTAAATCGAGATATTGTCGATGGTTTTATCCAAAAGCTGATTCATATTTCTGATTACGAGTTCGCGCTATTTTTATGGGCTGAAGGAAGTTCACCAGAGCCAGAGGGAAAGACGTTGGTGCTTACCTTTAAAGATGCCAGCTGGTATCGGTCCATGAGCGGGAAGCGGGTGATGAAGGGGAAGTGGGAGGATCTTGTCATTCATATCCATGTGTCTGCACAAGAATTTTTAACCCCAGCTACCCAAGAGATCATTTACCGCCATGCATTTCCATAAAAAAGAGGGATTATCCCAGAAATTGAGAAAGGAAAGAAAAGTGTCTCAAAACCTATAGGTTTTGAGACACTTTTTTCTTTCATCAACTTTAACAACATTACTATAAAATTCTTTAAAAGTCAATATGAAAATCTTACTTTTTCTTAGACATTTTTACCAATTTAGAAAAGTGTCTCAAAACCTATACATTTTGAAACGAAGAAACCTTATCAGGAAATGTTCGTAAAAAAAGAGAATGCAAATAACTTCAAATAATAATAAAAAAGAGAATTTAAATTGTGCGAATATAAGTAAAAAAATTTCCGATAAAAAGGCTTTTCAAATGAAAAAAACTGTTTTTCAAAAATAAATTCAAATAAGAATAAATATTAAGAGGTGATATTCATTGCTTAATGAGATTGTAGATGGAAAAAGTTTGATTGAAATTTTTATTAGCAATTATGTGGATGGACGTAGCCTGGATGCGAGAACGGAGAAGGCCTACCGCATGGATTTGGAGCATTTTTACGTTTGGATGGCTTCTATCACCGGAACCGATTCGTTCATAAAGATGGATTCGAATACCAAAGGGCTTGATCAAAAAGAAGAAGATAGTTCATCGATGAAGTGTTGGGAAGACTGGATAGAAGCCTATCTGGATTATCTGAGGGGAGAAAAAGGGTTAAGCGCATCGACCATATATAGGAAAAACCGAGTGCTGGGGTATTTTTTGTCTTATCTGGTTGGCGAGGGAGTGATCGAGGGGTGTCGTCCGTTAAAGCCGGTTTCTTGGCCAAGCAAAAGGGACAAGGAGACAGTTTCAAAGGGGTTGCTGTTAAGAAAAGACGCGGATGCCTTATTCCGAGCAATGAACCGTGAGTATGAAGGATTGGACAGCGAATTCCGCAGACGTGTCTGTTTACGGGACATGACGATGATGGAGTTGCTCTTTTACCACAAAATTGAAATTAGCCAGCTACTAAGGATTGAAGTGCAGGACTATGATCAAGGAACAGGAACCCTTCAGATTCGAAGAAAACGGGGGGACTGCAGCAGTATTCATCTGTATTCCCAGGAACTTTTGCGAAAAATGAAGCTTTGGCTAGAAGAGAGAAAGGCATTTTGTCATGAGGGAGAGTATGATGACAGGCTGTTTTTGTCCAAATACGGGAGACCATTATCCATGGAAATGTTTATCCAAATAGTTGAAAAATATCGAAAGCTAGCTGGAATCGATAAAAAGCTAACACCAAAGGATCTAAAGGAGAGCAGCATGAAACAATATGCCAAAGAGCTGATGATGGAGAGATGCAGCTGATGGAGTTTTTGAGAGCATATAGCAAATAATTAAGAGGATATGGAGGTGAAAAAGGATGGATTACAAAAAGAAATACCGGCAGTGGAGGGATGATCTTTTTTTTGATGTAGCTACCCGCAGAGAGCTTATAGAGCTGAGAGACGAAGAAGAAATCAAGGATCGCTTTTATTGTGATCTTACCTTTGGAACCGGAGGTTTACGAGGGGTGATGGGAGCAGGCACTAACCGGATGAACAAATATACGGTAGGGAAAGTGACCCTTGGATTGGGGAATTATTTATTGGATTCTTATGGTGAAGAGGCTTGCAAAAGTCGGGGCGTAGTGATTGGATACGACACTAGAAATCATAGCGATTTTTTTGCCAAAATAGCGGCAAATGTGCTAAGCAGCATAGGTATCCGAGTATATCTTCACTCCCATGCCCGTCCTGTTCCACAGCTAAGCTTCTCCGTGAAATTTTGGAATGCTTTAGCCGGTGTAATGATAACCGCCAGCCATAATTCTAAAGAATATAATGGTTATAAAGTATATGACGAATATGGATGCCAGTTGGTTTTACATCAGGCAGAGCAGGTTATCACTTATGTGGATGCGATAACCGATTATCAAATGATTCGGTTTTGTGGAGATGAGTCGCTTATTTCTATGGCGGATGTAACAGACAATTTCGTAATCGCTGTGTTGAAACAGAGCCGCTGTGATGATTGTGCAGCCAAAGCTGATTTAAAAATTGTCTATACGCCGTTGCACGGGACTGGAACTGTGCCAGTACAGAAGGCACTTCGCCTGGATGGATTTGTACAGGTGGACACTGTGGCAGAACAGTCTATTCCAGATGGAAATTATCATACCGTTATTTCTCCGAATCCGGAAGACCCACATGCCTTAGCGCTTGGCATAGCTCAGGCAGAACGTACAGGGGCTGATCTAGTTCTCGGTACAGACCCGGATTGCGATCGTGTGGGGATTGCGGTGAGGGGAAGAGAGGGAAAATTCCACCAGATGACCGGTAATCAGGTGGGAGCGCTACTGATAAAGTTTCTGTTAACGAATTCAGATATGGGGCAATACCTACATCCTGCAGTGATCAAGACGGTGGTTACCTCGGATCTCGGCGCTAATATCGCGGGCAAGCACGGGGTTACCGTATTTTCTACGTTAACAGGCTTTAAGTTTATCGGTGAACGGATCACGCAGTTTCAGCAGGCAAAACAAAAAGGCAGAGAAAATCAGGCATATGACTTTCTCTTTGGTTATGAAGAGTCTTGTGGGTATCTTGCAGGGATACATGCTGGTGATAAAGATGCGGTTGTTTCTTGCCTGTTAATTAGTGAGATGGCAGCAGAAATTAAGGCGAAAGGGAAAACATTATTGGATGAAATGGAGGCAATCTATTCCGAGTACGGTTATTATCGCGATGCCTTGGATAGCTTCACAGAGGAGAACATAGATGACCCGAAAAAAATTTCTTCCAAGATGGCTCAGCTACGACTAATGGATTCCCCGTTTAAAGAAACGGAATCTGTGACAGATTTTCTTCATCCAGTTGCGGCAGAACCAGGATTTGGCTTTCTGCCGGTTTCCGATGTGTTGAAATATCGTTTAAAGGACGGCTCCTGGATTGCAGTCCGGCCTTCTGGCACAGAGCCGAAAATTAAGATTTACTATAGTGTAAAGGGAAAGGATATGGCTGAGGCAGAAAGGAAGCTGGAAGGGTTCCGAAATACAATGCGAATTACCTTGAGCATTTAAGTGTATGTTCAAAAGAAAAGGAGAATGGAAGGATGAATCTAATACTGCTTTCTGGCGGAAGCGGCAAACGCCTCTGGCCACTTTCAAACGATGTAAGAAGCAAGCAGTTTATTAAGCTGTTTAAGGATGGGAATGGAAATTATGAATCCATGGTTCAGCGTGTTTACCGTCAGATCATGGCAGTAGATAGCAATACAAAAATCACAGTGGCTACAAGTAGATCCCAGGCAAGCACAATCAAGAATCAATTAGGGGAAAATGTATCTATTTGTGTAGAACCTTGCCGACGTGATACGTTTCCGGCGATTGTTTTGGCGTCGGCATATTTACATGACGAGCTTGCGGTCCCAGAAAGCGAGACGGTGGTAGCCTGCCCTGTGGATCCTTATGTGAGCACGGCTTATTATGAAGTAGTTAAGGATGTACAAAAGTTTGCGGAAAGAGGCGGCGCCAATTTTACTTTGTTAGGCATTGAGCCAACATACCCCAGCGAAAAATACGGATATATTATTCCAGAGAGTAGCGACCTAATCAGTCAGGTCAAGGAATTTAAAGAAAAACCAGATCTAGATACAGCAAAAAAATATCTTGCTCAGAACGCACTGTGGAATGCTGGTATCTTTGCTTTCCGTCTGGGTTATCTGCTGGATAAAGCCCATAGCATGATTGATTTCCAGGATTATCGTGATTTATTCAATCGATATCATTGTATGACAAAAATTAGCTTTGACTATGGGATATTGGAACAGGAATCCAGTATTCAGGTAATGCGATATCACGGTGACTGGAAAGATGTAGGGACTTGGAACATGGTGGCAGAGGTTATGGCGGATCAGACGAAGGGCCGGACGATTATGGATGAGACTTGTGAGAACACCAACATTGTCAATGAGCTGGACATTCCGATCCTTTGTTTGGGATGCAAAGATATGATTATTGCCGCCAGTGGCGACGGCATTCTGATTTCAGATAAAGAGCGCAGCGGCCATATGAAGCCATATGTAGAGAAAATTGAAGTAGAGGCAAGGTATGCGGAAAAATCTTGGGGTACATACAAGGTGATGGATGTTCAGCCTGGCTCTATGACCATTAAAATTTCGATGAAAGCCGGGCAAAGTATGAGCTATCACATGCACTATTTTCGGGAAGAAGTCTGGACCATTGTCTCGGGGAAAGGAAAAGTGGTTGTGGATGGAATGGAGCAGCAGCTTGAAACAGGCGATGTGATTACCATTGCAGCTGGCTGTAAACATATGATAGAGGCGGTGACAGCACTGGATATGATTGAGGTGCAAATCGGAGAAGACATCCATGTCAATGACAAGATTAAATTTCAGATAAAGTAAGGCAAGCGGGATAGTAGCTTGAACCATATCAAAATAGTTGGAGAAATCTATGGAACCTATGTTGTTAAAACCGATTGGTAAAGATTATCTGTGGGGGGGAATACGGCTAAAAAAAGAATATGGTAAGGAGCTGGATTGTCATCCTCTTGCAGAAACATGGGAGTGCTCCGCTCATCCAGACGGAGCCAGCCTGGTCATAAGTGGGAAGTATAAAAATATGACATTGCCCCAAGTGTTTAAACAACATCCAGAATATCTTGGAACTAAGGCACAAGATGGCCTGCTTCCAGTACTGGTAAAGTTAATTGATGCAAATGAAGACCTTTCAATTCAGGTACATCCAGATGACGTTTATGCGAGGGAGCAGGAACATCAAAAGGGAAAAAGTGAAATGTGGTACGTGCTAGATGCAGAGGAAGGGGCAAGCTTGATTTATGGATTTCGACATCGTGTGACGCCAGAGATTTTGCGCAATGCATTGAAAACCGGAGACCTGGACAAGCATTTGCAAAAAGTGCCAGTACATAAGGGAGACACTTATTTTGTTCCAGCAGGAACTGTGCACGGCATTGGCAAGGGAATTTTAATGGCAGAAATCCAGGAAAGCTCTAATGTGACTTATCGTGTCTATGATTATAATCGGGTGGATAAAAACGGAAGAAAGAGAGAGCTACACGTGGATAAAGCCATTCAGGTTATGAATATGGATGTGGCTCCAGAGCCGAGACAGAAGGTTCGCTTAGTAAATTATGAAATAGGTGGTTCCCGGGAAATACTGTGCCGCTGCCAATATTTTGAAGTTGAACGACTCCAGGTTTCCCAATCCATTTCATTTTCTGTGGGGGAAAATTCCTTCCAGGTATTGGTGTGCCTGGAGGGAGATGGCCAGATCCAAGTGATGAATACGGATCAAAAGCCAGTGCGGTTAAGTAAAGGTGGAACGGTATTTTTGCCAGCTGGAATGGGAACGTGTCTGGTTGTTGGAAAAGCGGCGCTATTGAAAATAAGATGTTAATACATAATTTCATGATAAGTTTAGGAACGAGGGCAAATGAATGTGAATCGAAAAAAATTGATGTTTATAACGGCTAGATTACCTTACCCTGCAATTTCCGGAAGAAAGAATGTGATGTTTCATTATTGTAAAATTTTACATGACGTTTATCACTATGAGATTATCATAATTTCATTTTTAGAAGAGGGGGATAAGGTTGAACCCAAGCCCGGATTCATCCAGGAGGTTATCATACTGCCAAAGGTGACAGGAAAGAGAAAAATCATAAATTTAATCAAAGATACCTTTTTCTTGAGAAAATTCCCGATGCAAGTATCGCTTTATTACGATCCGAATAGCCAAAAGAAAGTAAATCAAATGATTGCCAATACGTCGCCGGATATTGTGATGACCGATATGGTCCGGATGACAGAATATGCCAGAAATTATCAAGGATATAAAATTGCGGATTTAGATGATATGCTTTCGATACGATATGAGCGTCAACTAAACATGGATTTGAATGTAGTGAATCCTTATGGCGCTTATTTATACTCACTTCCCCCAATTATCCAATGTTTGCTTTCCTTGAAATGGATTAAGAAATTTATGTTAAAAAACGAGATTTTACTACTCAAACAATATGAAAAAGACATTTCCAAGGCATACGATAGAATTATCTTTGTTGCGCAAAGTGAAGCAAATCGATTAAATAGGGAGTTAAATGTTAATAAAGCGATTGGCGTTCCACTGGGTGTTGATTTAGACTATTTTGGTGAATTTTACGGGAAAATTCAGCCTAGAAAAAATACGATCGCATTTCTGGGATCAATGAGTGTAGCTCACAATGAAGCTGGTGTTATATACTTTGTAAGAGAAATATTACCGTTGATAGAAAAAGAAATTCCTGACGCGACATTTGTTATCGTTGGCGGGGGAATTACAAGTAAAGTAAAAAAAATAGCGACAGAAAAGGTTAAAATTACTGGAAAAGTAGATGATGTAAGAAGGGTGGTTGGCGCTTGCAGCGTCTTTGTCTGTCCATTAACATTCGGAAGCGGAATAAAAACAAAGAATTTGGAGGCAATGGCAATGGGAGTGCCAGTAGTAACTACATCTGTGGGCGCTGAAAATATTGATGCGGTTGATGGAATGGATTGGCTTATCGCCGATGAAGAACAGGAATTTGCCAATAATGTGATTCAAGTATTGCAGAATAAAAAACTTCACAACGAATTAATGAAGAATGGACATCAATTTGTAGAAGAAAAATTTACATGGAAAAATACAGAGAAGTGTTTTAGGGAAGCTATTGGATAGAAAACCTGATTGGAGATTAGATGTTATGCGAATCGGGATAGATGGAAATTTGCTGTGTGGAAAAAAGACCGGGATGGGAAATGTTGTTTATTGGGTGATTCGCTATTGGAAATCGGATGCCTATCACAAGGTAATTGTTTTTGTCCCGGATAAGTTAGATGAAGATTATACTGACATATTAATCAGGAATGGAATAAAGATCATTGTTCTAGGAAAAACAAATTATTTTCATTGGGAACAGAAGATTATTCCCGGCGCTGTAACAAAGTATAAAATTGATGTGCTGTGGTGTCCATACAATACTGCACCGTTAAACGTTTCTTGCCCGATAGTAGTAACCATTCACGATATCATCTATATGACGCTGCCCTTGGCGAAAGCGCCTTCAATTTATAAGAAGGCAGGAGTTTTATACCGTCGGTTTATTGTACCTAGGATAGTGAAAAGTGCAAAACAGATCATTACCATTTCAGCATTCGCAGGAAACGAAATAACGAAACGGTTTCCAGTAGCAGAAAATAAACTCCATATTGTTTATAATGGTGCAGATCTTACAAAAAAGTCTTCGAATTTAGAGAATATAGCAGATTTCTTTGCGAAAAATGGGATAAAAGATAAATACATATTAGGATTTGGCTCTCTCGAAGCACGAAAAAATTCGCTGGGTTTAATTAAAGCGTACGCAAATTTACCGGAGTCGACTAGAGAAAACTATCAGTTGGTTCTCTTTGGATTTCGAAATTTTGAAACGTCTGTGGATTTCAAGTACATTAATCAATCCAAATTGAAGAATATTGTCATTCTTGAGTATATTTCTGAGCAGGAGAAAGAAGCTTTATATCAAAATAGTTCATTGTTTGTTTTTCCAACATTTTCGGAAGGTTTTGGCATTCCAATTTTGGAAGCCTTTGCAAACAGAACCCCGGTCATTACTTCCAATGTAACGTCAATTCCGGAAGTTGCAGGAAAAGCGGCTATTTTCATTAATCCGAATCAAATTGATGAAATATCTAAGGCAATCGATAGAGTATTGAAGGATACGCAATGCCAGAAACAAATGATTAGTGATGGTGAAAAACAAGTGCTGAAATTTAGTTGGGAAAGGTCATCCAATGCAGTATGGTCCATTTTGGTAGATTGCTGCAGTGATGAAAGGAAAGAATGAAAAAAATACTATTTGTTTTTTCGGAATTATTTTATGGAGGTGCAGAAACTCAGTTTAGAGAATTGGTAACCAGGATCGATAAGCAATTATTTCAATGCACTGTCGTGATATCTGGGACGCAAAGTAAAAATATAAAAACAGAGTCAGATATTCGATTCGTTCAAAATCATCCAGAAATTAATTTTTATTTTTTGAAAAATATCCGTATTCCAAGAGGGGTACTTAATAAACTATCTGTGTTTTTACAGTTCCATAGGCAAATGGCAACAATTATGAAAAAGGAGAGTCCGGACATTGTCCTTTGTTATAGCGGGATTGAATTAACAGGATGCTATTTGTATAGAAATTGCGGCGCAAAGGTTATCTTCAGTGAAAGAGAATCTGGAAATAGAGGATATATTAAATTACTGCGATATCGATTCTTTTTTCAAGGTGTTGATAAGATTGTATGTAATTCTCTTGATGCAAAAAGATACTATGAAACAAAGAACATTAAATCAATTTATATTCCTAATGGAATAAAATATTATGAACCATTTGAACCCTATACTGATGCGGATTTTCATATTACCGTACCAGCAAGAATCGCAAAAGTAAAAAATCAGGAATTAGTATTAAAGGCGGCTGTAATCTTAAATAAAAAAGGCAGAACAGTAAAAATTTCATGTATAGGAAAACAGGAGGATAAAACGTATCTCTCGGAGTTAAAAAAATTTGTGGTAGAAAACGCGTTGAAAAAACAAATTGAGTTCTTAGAATTTTCTGACCATATAAAAGGGATTTATCAAAATACGAATTTGGTTATTTTGCCATCCAGAATGGAAGGATTCACAAATGTTTTGCTAGAGAGTTATATGTTTGGCCGCATATGTTTGGTAAGTGATATTGTTATGAACAGGGATGTTGCAAATAAGTCGCAGCGATTTTTTTCTCCAGATGATGAAGAGGAGTTAAGCAGAAAGATTGAAGAAATTATGGATTTACACGATGAGGATCTGCAAAAAGAAATTTACAGTAACCATAAATATGCAGTAGAAAATTTCACCGTTGAAAAAATGGTGGATAATTACGTAAATCTTTTTAATCTGCTCTAGTGTGCTGAGAGAATTTGAGATGGTATAGTTATGATGAATATAGCCCAGTCAATAGTAAATTGGATATACTTAAAATTACGTTACAGGAGTAAATTTGAAATTAAATTTATCCATTCGTTAAGAATAGGGTCAACGAACTTTTTTATTTCTAAGGATACGAATAGTAAGATTCTATTTTGCGGGCGCGTTGGGATCAGAAAAAATGTCATTTTGAATGCAAACGGAGGAATAATTGAAATTGGAGATCATGTATTTTTAAATCATGGTGTGTCGATTAATTCCAGAAGAAAGGTGCGAATAGGAGATAGAACAATTATTGGTCAAAATGTCCTGATATATGATCATGATCACAATTATCATTCCCTAAGTACTCTCAGGGAGGGGTTTATTGAGAAGGATGTTTGGATTGGATCTGATGTCTGGATTGGCTCGAACGTTGTTATTTTAAGGGGGAGTAAGATAGGGAATGGCTCTGTGATAGGCGCAGGAACGATAGTAAAAGGCGAAATTGCAGAGGATACTTTAGTTTATCCAAAACAAGAACGAATTGAAAAAAGGTTGATAAGATGAAACGTAAAGTAATCATTTTCGATTTATTTAGTGCACAGCCCAAAGCAGAAATTAAGTTTCATGGTGGCGGTGAGTATATCAAGACTGTTTTTTATAGGATATCTCAATATGCAGCCACTGCGGATATACATGTATGCTATGACACAGAAGTATTTATTGATCAATGGATTTTGAACCGGATTAAGGAGAGGAAAATTACGGTTCATTCCGTAAAATCTGAAAAGGAAATTGTTAAAGAAATAGATAGAATAGAAGATTCAGATGCCAAGGTGTGTTTTTATACAGGCATGATCTATTTATATCGAAGCGATCAGGTAAAATTTCCAGATAGAGTAAGAACCATCGGAACATGCCATGGGTTAAGGACACTGGAGAAGCCTTATGAGAAGTACGGATATATCTATGGAACAAAAAAACAGTACATTAAGGAATTCCTGAGAAAAACCATATGCAGGAATATGTTACATAAAAAGTATTATACAGAATTTAAAAATTCACTGGAAAATTTTGATGTGGTTATAACTGTCTCAGAACATTCAGCATATGCATTAAAAGTCCATTTTCCATCCATTGTTGAAAAAATCGATATCCGAGTTTTATATACCCCCATGAAAATAGCTGAAATAAAATACGAGCCAAGCGACGGAAAGTTTATTATGATGATAAGTGCGGACCGATGGTTGAAAAATGCTTATAGAGGGGTTCTGGCCATCGATAAACTACTTGAAAAAGGTTATTTAAAAGAATATAAAGTAAAAGTTTATGGAAATTATCCGGAAACGCTGAGAAAAAAGGTAAAGAATAGGGATAATTTTGAATTTTATGCTTATGTTGATAATGATGAGCTGGAAAAAGCTTATGCAAATTGCAGCGTATTTTTTTATCCAACCCTTAATGAAGGGTTTGGGCTCCCGCCAATGGAAGCGATGAAATATGCGAAAACCTGTGTGATATCAGCGGTTTGCTCTCTCCCAGAAGTGTATGGGGATGCGGTGTATTATTGCAATCCCTATGATCTTCAGGAGATACAAAATCGATTGTTACAGGCAGTTGAAAAGAGAATAGAAGAAGAGAAAATTTATAATCGATTGTCTTATGTGCAAAAAAGACAAAATGACGATTTGACTTCTTTGTGTAGTTTAATTTTGGGAGAGACAGACAATGGATAGAAAATTAACAAGTGGATAAGAAGGCTTTATCTTAGGAGGTGTCATGGTTTCTGTTCTTGCTGTAATAATTATTTTGTTATATGGTGTCATAGCTCTAGTATATCTAAGCAAGAGAAAACAAAAATTATGCCAGTGGAAATTGTTTTGTATCTCTATTAGCATTTGTATATTTTTGGGATTTGGTTCTTCTATTGGCGGCATGTCTTATATTACCTTGGCAATGCTACTATATGATCTTGTGGCTGCCATAAATTTTATGACAGCAGAATACAAACTTAAAGTGAATGAAAAAAGCTTGCTCTGCGCTATCGTTTTTTTTGCCGTTATCCTTGTATCTGCATTAAATGTTTCCTTAAATCCGAACATGCCGGAGGTAATACTCATGGATACGTCTATGGATAGTGTATATTATGGAAAGGAAGCTGTACATAAGGCAGTTTTGTCCCGGAGCAATCTTGCCGCGTTGAGGGATTTACTGTTAATGGCATTTGGGATGTTATTGTCGAGAGAGTATTTTATCAGTAAAGATAAATGCCAGGCAATTTTGCATCATACCAGGAAAATGTTTTATGTTTATTTTCTTATTGCGTCCTTTGAATTTTTAGTGAATAATTTGTTCTCACCGGAAATATTGCGATCTTTAGTAGTTCAAGTGATTGGTTCTTACGATTTAGAAAAAGTATGGACTGCGGAAAACCGATTTGGATATTACGGTGTGACCGTATTTTTTTCAGAGCAAAGTTACATTTCAGTAATGATTATTTTTTTGCTGATCGTATATGTACAGGGATTAAGGAGTAAGAAAGAAATTTTTTGGTTTCTCTTGGGAATTCTTGTGCTTTTTATGTCCGGCTGTACCACAGGGCTGATGCTTTTGCCATTAGCAGGATATATTTACCTTCGGGACATGCTAAAGAGTGATTATTCCAAAAATTTGAAAAGTTTTAAATACATGATTTTTGTTTTTGGCATAATTGAATTAGGTGCACTTATTTTCAACAATATAGAAGGAATACTCCCTATCTTTTTGGAAACGTTAAAAAAAATAAGTGCCTTTTTAAATGGAGGAACATTTGCAACTTCAAGTGAACGTTCGGGCGCAATTCGAAATTTTGGAAATCATATTGCATTGAATGCGTTTTATCAATCTCCCTTATTTGGAGTCGGAATAGGGACCACAAGAGGATACGGAATTCTATCAGGATTGCTGGCTAATTTTGGGGCTTTAGGAGTTATTACCTACATTTTATACTTAAATTCCATTTTTAAATTTAACCTCAGAAAGAAGGGGATTTTATTCGTTGTCACCGTACTTTACTTTTCGATTATCCTTTCGGTCTGGTATGTGTATTATTTTGCATTTATTCCAGTATATATTGTATTCGGATCCTATGGATATGATATAGAACACGCTTATGATAATCGTAGCAGAAGGAGGCAGGGCATGTGCCACGCGGGAAAGAATTAATAAAGAATACAGGGATCTTGTTTATTGGGAAAGTTTCTACGCAAGTAGTAAACTTTCTCCTGATTCCTTTTTATACAACACTACTGTCAACTGGGGAATACGGGGAAATAGATATATATGCCTCCCTTGCTATGATCGTAGTGCCTTTTTTAACCTTGCAGCTTGAAATGGGGATGTTTCGCTTCTTTATTGAGTCAAATTCAGATAAGGAAAAGAAGGAGATTGTTTCTACATCCCTTTTTTTGATTGCGAAGATATTGATTGTTGCATCGATTGCCTACTGGCTGGGAACGTATGTTTTTCAAATCCGCTATAAAAGAGAAATTTATGGTTATTATTTAGTAATTAGCATTTCTTCCCTTTTACTTCAGATGTGCCGGGCAGATGGAAATAATATTGCTTATGGTGTTGCTTCATTCTTGATTTCTTCATTAACCGTTGTTTTTAATGTTGTATTTATTTATGGCTTTCGATTAAATGTTAAAGGGGTATTAATTGCAACGATCCTTTCAAATATAATTAGTTCCGTCTACATGGTATGTACGGTTCACATTGGCAGATATATACATGGGGAAAGCATTTCAAAGGCATATGCCAAGCGATTGCTTCGCTATTCCGTTCCATTGGTTTTTAATCAAATTTCAAGTTGGATTATCAACTATTCCGATCGAATCATTATCTTGTTCTTTTGGGGAACAGCAACTAATGGAATTTACTCTCTGGCGAATAAATTTTCCAATATAATCAGTACATTTTTTGGTGTATATAATCTTGCCTGGTCGGAAAACGTTATCCGCTGCAAAAATGATCCGGACAGCCTGGACTATATCCGTAGAATATTTGAATTGACATTTAAACTGTACCTGATCCTGATAACCGGTGTAATTAATCTGCTTCCCTTTGTTTTTCTTTTGCTGGTTAATGGAAATTATATTTTGGCATATGGACATATACCGATCCTGCTGTTGGCGATGTTTTTTTCAGGCATGGCGGCGATGGTAGGGAGTATTTATATTGCATATGGAAAAACAATAGAAGTGAGCATAACCACAGTATCGGCTGGCCTTTGCAACATAGTTATTCATCTGATATTGCTGGGTCACTGTAAACTATATGCGGCCTCAATTTCAACGTTAGTTTCTTTCATCCTGCTATTTGTATATCGATGTATTTTTGTCAAGCGATTCTTGAAGTTTAAATTTGAGATGAGAAAAGTTTTCCTACAGATTATGATTTATGGTTTTTCATGGATTGCATATTTTTGTAATAACCGGATCATAGTGGTATTTGGATTATTGACTAACTTATTGTGCGTTTATCACCTATACAAAAGCAATTCCCAACAACTATTTTCATTGCTTAATAGAAAAAGAAAATAGAGGGAAGATATCGGATCATTTGGGAGGATTGCATGGATAATTGTTTTTACCCTCAGTCGTTGTTACAGCTAAGAAGATGTGGTATACTACTAGCGAAAGTGTTCCTCTGCGCTCAGGCAGGTGGAGTGGCGGCCTAGATGAGCCAGGAATGATCAATGTTGAAGGAGGAGTAAGCGATGATTCTGCAAAAAGGTGACAGAAGACGGGAAAAATATTTAAAGGATGGCAATGTGCTGAAAAAGATGAGGAATGTGGGAGGGTGGGCCAAAGGTGTCATGGCCGGAGGCATTGTTCTCCTGGTTAGCGCCGCTCTTTTGGTGATTCCATTTTTATTTGGAGGGCTTATAAAGGCCGCGTTATTTTTTGGAGGAATTTTCCTGGTGCCAGGATTGCTGATGTTTTTGCTGGGAAATGCTGCCCACAAAAGAAAAATGAACAACTACCTTAGCTATTATCAGAAGGTTACCGGCTTCAGTGAGGAAGAGATGCGGCAGGTGGAGCGGGAGCTTATGGAGCCGGATATGATGATGTTTGGCAATGTCCCTGAGGAGAACCGTCAGGGGGCCAGCGAGAAAAATCCGCAGATTGTCTGTATGATAACCAAGAATTATTTTGTGGCTCCTTTAATTATGGGGAAAAGTTATATCCGACGGGTTTCGGATATGGTGCTGGCAGCGTATTCTATAGAGATTCCCGGAATGGGGGGCTCTACAGATGGGCTGATCTTCCTCTCAAAGCAGGATACGGATGCGCATAAAAATGCCACCATCACCAGGGCGGTGTGCGGAGAGATTATTGGAGTCCTTAAAGAGAGGAATCCGGCGATTATCACCACTCAGCGGTTCGAACATAATGGACGGAAGTATGATGTGATTACCGACGCGGCAGAGATCGCCAGGGTGTTGGGCCAAGGGTAATCCTGCAGTGTGATCCCCTTATGCATTGGGGCTGTGCACGGCAGGGTGGCTGCTTTTGTTCTATCCCCTCTGGATGGCATTGGTAAACTTCTGAATCACATCCGGGTGGGCTTCCAGGTAACTTTTCTTTGCGCTGTAGGCGGTGTAAGGAACATAGCCGGACTCCTCACCCAGGGATGCCACCACATAGCCAGAGCCTTCCCGCTCCAGGGTAGTGGCGAAGGGCTCGAATTCTACGGTATAGTCCGCGTCGCTGGAGGGGAAGGCGGCTGCGGTTAAACCGAAATTAATACTCTGATCAATGGACAGGTCGGCGGCAGGATCCAGCCCGTGTTTCTTTAAGATATACTCAAACACCAGCTGGGGCATGCCGCCTTTTCTGCCTCCGATCACCTTCTTGCCAGCCAGGCTTTCCCACTGGAAATCCTCTTCCTGCTGGCGCCCCACCAGGAAATTGCCGGCTCGCTGGGTGAGCTGAGCGAAATTCACCGCATAGTCCTTGGAACCGTTCGCATAGGTGTAAATGCTGGCCTCGGATCCCATAAAGCCGATATCCGCGTCACCGGATACCAGGGCAGTCATCACCTTGTCAGCGCCAGCGCCATTTACCAGGGTCAGGTCTATCCCCTCTTCCTGGAAGTAGCCCAGCTCAATGGCGGCGTACTGGGGCGCGTAGAAGATGGAATGTGCCACTTCATTCAAGGTAACGGGAACCGCGCTGTCGGATGAGGGTTTTGCCTGACAGCCGGAAAGGCTCATGATGGAAGCAGCAGCCACCACAGGCAAAAGCAAGGGAAAGGTGTGGGTTAATTTCATAATAATCCTCCTGTTGGAAAGCTTAATACTACATTTTATTGGGAAGAAGGGAAATGGTGACTACTTTTCACAGCAGGATGGGATATCCAGGAAAGATTCCCCCATTTTTGCTGTTTAACAGAAGCACTTTATGCTTGCGGTCCACGGCACATCCTGTGAGGCGCAGGAACTGACTAAACCATCCGCTCATAGCATAGTAGAAAGAAAACTATGCCGGGGTGGATATTTTGATCACCATAAGCTTATGCATGATTGTAAAAAATGAGGAAGCCGTGTTGGGGCGTTGCCTGGAACACGGGAAATCCTTTGCGGACGAGATCATCATCGTGGACACAGGCTCCACGGACAGGACGAAGGAGATTGGGGAACGCTACGGGGGAAAGGTTTACGATTTTCCCTGGAGGGAGGATTTTTCCGCGGCCAGGAATGAGGCATTCTCTAAGGCTGCCATGGATTACTGCATGTGGCTGGACGCGGATGATGTGGTGACGGAAGAAAATCAGGAGAAAATACTAAAGCTTAAAAGGGAACTGAGCCCGGACACGGATATGGTGATGATGAAATACGCGGTGGCTCAGGATGAGAAGGGAAATTCTACCTTTTCCTATTATCGGGAACGAATGGTGAGAAATGGAAGGGGATTCCTTTGGGAGGGTCGGATCCATGAGGCCATCACCCCCAGGGGAAAGGTGGTGTATTCGGACATTGTGATTACCCATCAGAAGCTGGCAGAGGGAGATCCAGGACGTAACTTGCGGATCTACGAAACCATGCTGGCAGAGGGGGAGAAGCTTTCTGGGAGAAGCTTATTTTACTATGGAAGGGAACTGATGGCCCATGGGCAGTATGAGAAGGCACGCAGGGCGTTGGAGGAATTTTTAGGACAAGAGGGATGGGCGGAGAATCAGATCGAGGCTTGTCTGAACCTGGCCCAATGCTATAAGGCGGAGAACCGGAGAGAGGAGGGGATTAAAGCTCTGTGCCAAAGCTTCTCTTACGGGATGCCCAAAGGGGAGATCTGCTTTGAGATCGGGCAGTATTACCAGGAAAAGGAACAGTGGGAGCTGGCCGCCTTCTGGTATGAAACTATTCTCCGGCTTCCCGTGTCTGAGGAGAAAGGGGGATTCGTCCGGTGGGATTACTACGGATATCTGCCGGAAATCAATCTGTGTGTCTGTTATGACCGAATAGGGGATCGGGAAAAGGCATATGAATATCACAAAAAAGCCAGGGCGAGAAGGCCAGAGGCCAGAGAGGTGCTGTGGAATGAGCGGTACTTTGAAAAAGGATAACGCCCTGATTTCCACTTAAAAAGGCTGAGGGAGCGGGCTGGGGGCATAAAGACAGATTATGCCCCCAGCCCGCTTTAACGATAGCGGCCCTGGATCCGAATTTGGCCAAGCCCATGGTGGATATGGCGGACAACGCCGCTTCCAATTACATCAAAGTGTTCACGGGGATGGCGTCGCCGAAGAGGATCAAAGGCGGCTCAATAATCTGCAGAATGCCATTACAGCAGATAATTATTTTCCCGATTTGCAATCTGAAAATCAGCTAGTTTATAGGTGGCATATCCTCCCACAACCAGCGGCTCTCTGCTGCAAAGTTCTTCTGCTTCCTCGCGGCTTTCCGCTTTTAGGATATACATCCCTGCCATTCCCGGATAACCCTTTAGCACGCCGCAGATTTCCAACTTTCCTTCGTCGTCCAGCCTCTTTATGTTCTCAACGTGTTCCAGAACGACCTTTTTTGTCATCTTATTATAGGTCTTGGTTTTCTCAATCATCATCAGATACATGGATGGTTCCATAAAGTATGCTCCTTTCGTTGCTGTACTACGCTTGCGACGTGAATAATATATCATAAAATAGTGAAAAAAGCGGTCATGATTTCGCAAGAAATTTTGCGCCTTAAATATGTGATTTTGCAAGGCATTGGAACGAAGGGCACTGGACCGTTCTCACCTGATCTCGTCGCAGTCATCAGAGAATAGCTGCTGGATAGCCTTAAGCATTGATTCCCAGGCAGCGCCCTTGGATGATTCATGGTAGGCGATCTTGAAATTATCCCGAATTTGGATCATGTTTTTCCGGAAATCCTCCGGGAGTTTGGGGATACGTTTCATCTTTTCCAAACGGTATTCGTTCTCATCGGCCAAGTCTGTGGCTCCCATGGCCTTGAGGGATTGGATCCTCCGCTCCAGACAGTTGATTAATGTGGGACGTTGTTCCTCGGCATACTTGGCGAAATCCAGAGCCTCCTCGAAGCTTTTGTCCAAAACCGCCAGCTTTTCCTCCAGGGTGGCGTCCCGCAGCTCTCCGGTTTCCGCATCCTCAATGAGCACACGGTTTCCCTTGCCGTGGTTCTGCACAATCTCATCGTATTTTTCCGCATATTTCTGACCCAGATCCTGGAGGCTGCCGCCCAGGCCGATCCCGAAATTAATGGATTGGCAGTAGCTGGGGATTTCCTCCATAGGGATTCCTTCTTTTTTTAGTCTTTCCACCTCTTCCAGGTACTTTTCCCCAGATAGCAGCCCATGGCTGTGGGCAAGTCCATCCTTGGAAAGCGTCACCCGTACAGCCTGGTTAGCCACCTGGGAGAGCGGATTCTGGATAGATCTCTCCTTCAAGGCGTTGATAGAGAGGGCTGAGGGCGTCTGCCGGGCAGGCTGGGAGAATAATGGGGGATTGATCGATATCTTCATCATGGACAATGCCTCCTTCCAGAACCCCCTTTCCTCCATGGGGGTTACTATATTTTTTATATCGTCGGGGAATGCCGCCTTCATAAGCTGGGGCCTGGTTTTTGCTGGGCTTTGTGCTGGATATTCCCTTCAGCTCACCGATGGTATTTCATAAAAGATGAGTGAGGAAGACTCAGGAGAAAAGCACTTGACGTCCCATCATGATTTGGATATAATGGAAATATCTGGATAATTAGTAAAAAGTCCCTCCAGGGCCAGGCGGCTTTTCCCTGAGGGTAGAGCAAGATGACGGATATCGAGAAAGTAGTCAATAGGATAGACGGGATAGTGAATGGATAAGCAGACATGGAAAATCAACATTATTTTCAACAGGCCTTATCGAACTTTATGTTCGATGTAGCCAGCGGCGGGGCGATTCGCCATCTTACGGATTTAGATTATACCGTAGAGCAGATCCGGAAACAATTAGACTTTCCCACCCCTTATGACCGGATACAGCAGACGGTGTGGGAGCATTTGCTTCATACCGGCGTGATCTGCCTCCAGGAACCAGGGACTGGAAGGAGGGCAGAGGAATATGAGTATGTGACCGAGTACGATTCATATGGGAGGAAAAGCTTCCGCCGTGTGGTAAAGGAAAGGGAAGACGGTTTCCAGGAAGGGGAGAGGAAGGCTGGGGGAGAGGAGGCCCTTTCTTGGAAGGAGGAGATCTTTTCCAGCAGGGCCCCTGGAAGCTTGGCCTCCTGCCTGGCAGAACGCTGTGCTGCCAACGGGGAGGAGACGGCTTATTTTTCCTGTGACTTTGGATTGCGGAGTCGGCGGGAGGCCGGCAGGTATGAGAAGGTTCTGGCCCTTTTAGAGGACAATGACCGGGAGTATGTGACAGGTCTCCCCTGGGAGCGGCGCATGGTGTACCACCGCCTTAACCGGCGTATGCAAAGAATTGCCGCTTGCCTGTACGAGGGCGGGGAGCTGGAAGGGGTGTGCTATTTCCTCCTTCGAAGGGAAAAATTAAGGATAACTATTCCGCCAGCCTAGTGCGCTGTTTGGTGAAACTCCGAAGAATAAATTTTTATCAGCCAGGGGTTTGGTTGAAGATAATGGTGTCAGTGATTAGCCCTCCTTCGCCGTGGAAGCGCTCCAGGGGCCGCGGCGGTAAAAGGCCAGGGACAGCACGGTGGCAATGGCCCAGCCCACTGGCCAAGCACACCAGATGCCGGTGGATCCTAAGGATGTCCTTGCCAGAAGGATGGCCAGGAGAACCCGCAGCACAAGATCAGTGAAGGTTCCTACCATGAAAAGCTTCATCATCCCTGCGCCCCTAAGGATCCCGTCGGCCACCAGCTTGGCGGAGATGAGGAAATAGAAGGGGGACAAAATCCGCAGATAGAGGACGCCTGTATCCATGGCGGCCTGGCTGGGGCTGTCCATAAACAGGGATAGGACCGTATGCCCGGCAAAGAAGTATAGGAGGGCCAGAGGCAGGCTGATAAACCAGACCAGCTTGATCCCCGCGGAAAATCCAGATCTTATTCTGGATAGTTTTCCCGCGCCTACATTCTGGGCAGTGTAATTGGAAATGCCGTTTCCCATGGTGGTGAAGGAGGTAATTACCAGGTTATTCAGCTTCACCCCAGCAGAATATCCGGCTATCACCGGAGCGCCAAAACCATTGATAACCCCCTGGATAATAATATTTCCCACAGAGACAAAGCTCTGCTGAAGGATGCTGGGGATGGCGATGGAGGCGATTTTACCCAGAAGACGCCAGTCAAACAGCGGAGCCCTTTCAGGAACCCGGAAGGCCTTTAGCCGCATAGCTACAGCGGCCACAGCCAGGAGGCAGCTGACGCCCTGGCACAGGAAAGTGGCCCAGGCCACACCGGCTACGCCCATGTGAAAAGCCTTTACAAACAGGATATCCACCGCGATATTTGCCGTGGAGGAGGCGGCCAGGAAGTAAAATGGCGTCTTGGAATCTCCGATGGCGGAAAAGATCCCGGTGGCGATATTATAGAAGAATACAAAGGGAAGCCCCCAGATGTAGATATCCAGATATAGCCTGGAGCCAGGGATCAGCGCTTCTGGTGTGTGAATCATTTGCAGCATCAGCCCGCAGCCCGCTATGCCCAAAAGCATCAACGTCCCACAGAGGAGGGCGCTGGAGATAGCGGCGGTGGTTACTGCAGTTTTCATCCTCCTGTATTCCTTTGCGCCGAACAGCTGGGAGACGATCACTGAGCAGCCCATATTGCAGCCAAAGGCAAAGGCGATAAAAATCAGCGTGACCTCATAACTATTCCCTACCGCTGCCAGGGCTTGCTCTCCGATGAATTTCCCGGCAACCAGGCTGTCGGCTATGTTATAGAGCTGCTGGAAAATTGTACTGCAAAACAGGGGAAGGCAAAACTTCCAGAGAACTGTTTCCGGCCTTCCAACGGTTAAATCCTTATTCATATGATCCCGTCCCTTCGAAAAATAATTAGAACTACCTGAATTTTACCTAATTTTGAATCGGTATTTTCGTTAACATTTACGTCCGGGCTGCACGCCGCAGTAGAATACACAAAAAATGGCCATTTTGGCGCTGATTCCTTGGCTTTTTCGTGATCTGTGCGACGCTGCATCCGCAAAAAACACTTCGCGAGATATCGGACGTGAACAGTAACCTATTATAATCCCTTTTGACAAATATGAAAAATATATATAATATATTGGAGCCATATTAATAATATATGAATATTAATTTCGAGTACTATAAACTATTCTACTATGTGGCAAAGTATAAAAATATTACGAAAGCCGCGGCAGTGCTGGGAAGCAGCCAGCCCAATGTGACCAGGGTAATGAAGCTTTTGGAGGCCCAGCTGAACTGCCGGCTTTTTGTCCGCGGCGCCAGAGGGGTGGGGCTGACAGAGGAGGGGGAGAAGCTCTTCTCCCATGTGGAGATTGCCTTCCAGCATCTGGCTGACGCGGAGGAAGAGATCAGTCTCCATGAGACAAAGTGGACAGGTACTGTAGAGATCGGCGCTACAGAGACGGCGCTTCACTTGTTCCTGATGGATGCCATGGGGGATTTCCGGGCCAGATATCCAGAGATCCGCATCCGGATCCATAACCGCACTACCCGGGAGATCGTGAGCCGGCTGACCGAGGGCAGCCTGGATTTCGCCCTCCTCACTACGCCGTTCGAAACCGCAAGGCCTTGCCGGATCGAGGAAATCTTGGCTTACCAGGAGATACTGGTGGGTGGATCCCAGTATCGTTATCTGGCGACGGAGGCGATGGACAGGAACCGCCTTCTGACCTACCCTTGGATCGGCCTGGGCAGGGAGACCGCCACTTATGAGTTTTACAAAGACTTTTTTCTCAGTGTTCACATGGACATTGAGCTGGATATGGAGGTGGCGACCTCTAGCATGATGCTTCCCCTGATACAAAATAATCTGGGAATCGGCTTTGTGCCAGAGGCGCTGGCCATTCCGCTGCTGAAGCGAAAAAAGCTGGTCAAGCTGGATTTCGGTTGCCAGCCGCCAGCGCGCTATATCGCGCTGGTCTGTGAGAAGGAGAGAGGGCTGAGTATGGCGGCGGAGAAATTTTATCAGTATTTGTTGCGGAGGTAATGGGGGATTGTTATTCCATCGGGGATTTGACAGGCAGCGCCCCAACGTCACCGCGCTCTCGCTTTTAATCAAGTACTGTATCCGAGGAATAAGCCTTGGCAAATTTATCGCTCACGGAATACATGGATATATGCAACCTATCCATTTAGTCCGACGTCTTTGTGACTAAAAAGTCAAGAGTAATCTCCATAGCAGTTATCCTATAAACTACTTTTTGGGAACTTTCCAAATTTGTTTATTTCTACCCAATGCTGTTTATCGTTAATTTGCGAAATAGACACTTAATTTTTGCTATATTCTGCCGATAAAAAATAACAAGGTAAACAGTGGAAGAAAGGTTGACAAATGTGTTGCTTTGTGCCGTCAGAAAGCAAAGCTACGGGTTGTCCTATTCCGTAAAAGACGAGGAGTGAATCATTTATGAGGATACATTTAGCAAGTAGTCAGAATATGTTTAGTCCGCAAATGCAGAATCCAATGCTAAGTACGATGGGGCAAGTGCAAAACTCTGGTTTACAAAAGATAATTCAGCAGATAAACGCTAATTATGGCAGCAAGAAAAACCATGATACGGTTGAATTGAGCCAAAAGGCGCTGGAGCTGCTGGATGCCAGCAAAACCGAGAAAACAGATGAGACCAAGAAGCTAGAAGCTGCTTTTGGTTATCAGAAATACGCGGCTGGAATGTTTACCAAAGAGGAGTGGGCTGAAAATTCGATTTTGGAGCAAAGGGATGGAATCCAGACGGTTTCCGATGTGATCGACTACGCAAAGTCTAAATTGGAATATACAATGTCGAAGGTTTCTGAGCTTGAAAACTATTTGAACGGTACAGGTACCCATAGCGATCCCAATATGACGAAAGAGCTGGCAGAGACGTATCTGCATAACTACAAGCAAAGTATTCAAACAGACTATACAGACATCATTCAACGTCACATAAATCCACACCGGCTCACAGTGGATGAATATGATGGATTGTCTGGCGGACTGGCGTCAAAGGTGACGGAAAATCAGCTCAATTCTATTTCTGCTGAATCCTTGGGACTTTCCAATTTGTCAGGTGATCCGCAGGAAATTATGGAGGCGTTAGAAAATGCATCCAAGTTACTGGACGGAATGAAGCAGGACGTGGAAAATACCTATAAAGAGATGACTGGCGTCAAACAGATTACTGAACCCGCCAGAAGCACCTCTATTTTTGATGGAAACACCAGTCTTGATTTCTTTGCGTCCCAGATGGAAAAAGGGCATAGAATCATAGATACCGCACAAATGAAATTCACGGGTCAAACACTCAATTTCCAATGATATGAATTGAAATTACAAACAGCAAATTTTATTCGTAAGCACGACAAAAACGCCTTTAGCCATGAGTTTCTACCCACAGCTAAGGGCGTTTCTAATGCTGGAGATGTTTCCTGGAAATCCCACAAAATCGTATAGATCGAAACAACCGTTAAAAATTGTTGCAGAAGTAGTGAGATGGGAATGACAAAAAAATATAGTACCATGTAAGTTAAAATAGTTTAGCCCAGTCGCAAGTAATAGGTGTTTATAAGATAATGAAGAATAGGGAAAAAGAACTATCAGAAATGACTTTAGAGGAATTATGGGAACTGTTTCCCATATTCCTAGTTGCACATAATGATAAGTGGAATAAATATTATGATCAAATCGAATACTTTTTAAAAATCATTTTGTCTGAGAGCCCGGTTGAAAGAATTAGTCATATTGGGAGTACTGCTATACCTGGGTTATGGTCAAAGGATATTGTTGATGTACTGATTGAAGTGTCAAAAGATTCCAATATTGAGAATACTGCAAATGTAATTGAAACCAACGGGTTTATTCGAATGTCAACAGAAGTGGGTAGAATCTCGTTTAATCTTGGATATACAAAAGATGGATTTGCCGAAAAGGTATTTCATTTACATTTAAGATACATCGGTGATAACAACGAATTGTATTTTAGAGATTATCTTATGGAACATCCTGATATTGCAAGGGAATACGAGAAAATGAAATTGAAGTTATGGAAAGATTATGAGCATAACAGAGATGGATATACAAACGCTAAGACCGAATTTATTCAAAAGTACACAGAAAAAGCAAGGCTTCTGTATAAGGATAGATACTAGATATTTTCGTTGATAACATAAAAAATTTTTAATAAATTTACATATGGAACCCCATATTTCCTTTCATTCTGCGGCTATATATGTGAAAGACTTTAAAGAAGCAGGAAAGGAGGATAGATATGCAGGACGAACAAATAATTGAACTATATCTTCAGCGCAATGAAAAAGCAGTAGAGGAAACACAAGCTAAATATGGCTCATATTGCTTCCGCATTGCGAAAAATATACTTACTATTAAGGAAGATGTTGAAGAGTGCGTTAATGATACGTGGAATTTAACATGGAATAAAATACCTCCAATTATTCCTGTGTCATTGAAAGCATTTCTTGGAAAACTCGTCAGAGATGTATCATTGAGTCGATATAGAGCCAGCCATGCTCAAAAGCGTTATAGTGGAATGGAAGTAATGTTTGATGAACTTGAAGAATGTATTCCATCTGATTTTGATGTGGAACAAAGCTTTGATAATCAGCAATTGTCAGAAATGATAAATAGCTGGCTAGAAACCCTCTCTAAAGAAGACAGAGTTTTGTTTGTCAAAAGGTATTATTATGGCGACGCTGTAAAAAACTTAGCAAAAGTGTATGGCTACACAGAAAACCAAATGGCTCAAAGAATGTTGAGACTGCGAAAAAATTTGAAAACATTCCTATTCACGAAAGGGGTTACAATATGAAGAGAGAAGATTTGTATAACGGAATATCGGGAGTTTGCCCTAAATACTTGGATGAGGCTGACTCTTATAAGCCACGAAAAATGATTCATTGGAAAAGATGGGGTGCAATAGCTGCTGGCATGTGCTTTTTTTTATGTAGTGCTATTCCTGTTTTGGCAGTTGCAAACAATGATTTTGCCTATGAATTGTTGTATGCCATCTCACCATCTATTGCTCAAGAGCTAAAGCCTGTTAACGTCTCATGTGAGGATAATGGAATTAAGATGGAAGTAGTCGCTGCAAATATTGAGGGGACGAATGTAACAATCTTAGTTTCAATGCAGGATATTATGAGAGAACGTCTTGATGAAACTACGGACCTCTTTGACAGCTATAGTATTCACACCCCTTATAATCAAATCGGTGGATGCTCATTGGTTGAATATGACGGTGAGACGAAAACAGCATTTTTTATGTTATCAATTGAGCAGATGAACCAAGAACTGATTCCTGGAGATAAGATTACTTTTTCAGTAAGTGAAATACTGAGTGAAAAAACACACAATAATACGGAACTCACAGAGATAGATTTGGAGAACGTGCCATTGATAAATGATTTGATGGACAATCCGAATGTTCGAGGCTGGGATGGAATGGATTTGGATTCTCTTGATGAAAATAATCTGCAGTTGATGAGACCAAATGAGGAGTCAGCTCTTGTCTTGGAAAAGGGAGTTACACTGACAGGTTACGGGATGGTTAACGATAAACTTCATGTGCAAATCCGATATAACAATATTCATGAGACAGATAATCATGGTTATGTCTATCTGAAAAATCAAAACGAAGAAGTATTACATTGTCAATATAGTGTAGCGTTTTGGCATGATAACGAAAAAGATAGTTATGAGGAGTATATTTTTTCCGTACCCTCTAATGAATTAGAAAAATATGAAATATGGGGAGAATTTTGGACTTGCAATGGAGGAACGATAGAGGGAAATTGGCAAGTAACCTTCCCCTTAGTAAATCAATAAGCCAAAATGAAATGTGCAAATGAATCTTATATCGGTACTTTTAAAATCTATGTTCCATAAATATTTGATTAAATGTCTTGACAAACATACCTATAGTATGATAATTTACATACTATAGGTATGTTTGGAAGGAGAGGAAACAATGGCAAGAAATAAACATCCAGAAGAAACTGTTAATTTAATATTGGATGTTGCTTTTCGTTTATTTATGGAAAAGGGGTATGAGTATACTTCGATCCAGGATATTATTAATAATTTAGGCGGTCTTAGCAAAGGCGCTATCTATCACCATTTTAAGTCAAAAGAAGATATTTTAGTTGCTGTTACAGACAGAATGACGGCTGAATCTAACCAGATGCTTGCAGCCATTCGCGACCGCTCTGACCTTAGTGGTAAGGAAAAGTTGAAAACAATTTTTAGAGAATCAATCAGCCGAC
>CATJIO010000115.1 GCA_949740725.1 uncultured Lachnospiraceae bacterium
ACTGGCAAGCATCCGCGAGAGCATTGAGGATAATGATATCCCATTTAATTTCCAGGGGTCTCCAATCGTTTTGATTACCTCCGGTCTGATGGCGATTGCATTCTTAGGCTTCTCAGGACTGATTTAATTAGGGAGGAAGATGAATATGACAGGTTTGCTTTTAGCGGCGGTCATCATCGGTGCGATCGGTATTATTATCGGTGTGCTCCTGGGGATTGCCAGTGAAGCGTTTAAGGTAGAAGTAGACGAGAAGGAAATCCTGGTCCGCGCCGAGCTGCCCGGCAATAACTGTGGCGGCTGTGGCTTTCCAGGATGTGACGGACTGGCCGCGGCCATCGCAGCCGGAACAGCTCCGGTAAACGGATGCCCGGTAGGCGGCCCTGACGTGGCGGATAAGATCGCCGCTATCATGGGTGTGGAGAGCGGCAGCGCAGATAAAAAGGTGGCTTTTGTCAAGTGCAAGGGCACTTGCGATAAGACGAGAGTGCAGTATAATTATTACGGCATTGATGACTGTAGCAAGGTAGCGGTGGTTCCCGGAGCTGGGGAGAAGGCCTGCGCTTACGGGTGTATGGGCTATGGCAGCTGCGTGAAGGCCTGCCAGTTTGGCGCCATCCATGTGGTGGACGGCGTGGCTGTGGTGGATAAGGAGAAGTGTGTGGCCTGCGGAAAGTGCGTGGCGGCTTGTCCGAACCATCTCATCGAGCTGGTGCCTTATAAGGCGGAGCATCTGGTGCAGTGTTCTTCCCACGACAAAGGCAAGGACGTAAAGGCCAAATGCGACAATGGCTGTATCGGCTGTACGCTGTGTACCAAGCAGTGTGAGGCAGGGGCCATCCACATGGATAATAATGTGGCAGTCATTGACTACAACCTATGTACCAACTGCGGGAAGTGCGCGGCTAAGTGTCCGTCGAAGGTGATTTTGTAGGATGGGATAAAGATTTAGGAAGTTTGGAAAAGGCCAGAGCGATTAGGTGCTCTGGCCTTTTCTGAAATAGGCAAAAGAACCGTTGGGGGAAGGAGGCGCAAAAGTGAGTATTCAGAACATTGACAATGGTGTGATTACGGTTCAAAAAAAGAGGGCGGAATGGCGGAGAAAAGGGTGGTCGATCCCCGATTTAAGAGGCGGAAAGAAAATCTGGTTTTCTTTAGTGAAAGAGCTAATTGCCTTGATCGATGATGGACAGGCAAATGATTTGGATGGATATCCAAATCTCCATGAGGTGGTATCGCCTCAGACGTGGCGTACATATGTTCCGTTTTTAAAGGGAATTGGTCTCGCAAGCAACCAAGGGGGGATGTTGTCTTTATCCGATGCTGGCAGGCGATTTTGCCAAGATCCCACAAAAAGCTGCCTCGCAGACCTAATACAGGATAAAATACGCTTATTTGGCGAAATAGTGGAGCTTCTTAAGGTGTCCCCGGCAACGATTGAAGAGGTGAATCACCAGCTTTGTGAAGCTTATCGGTTAAATTGGAGTAATCTTAGTAATACCCGGAGAAGAATGGACTGGCTGGAGGTACTGGGCTATATACAATGCGGCGGGAACCATAAATGGGAGACAACAACCGCGGGAAGAGAGGCGTTAGAAGGCTGGCGCCTTGTTACACCGGAGGTTCTGGAACCTCTCGATTCGGATTCCAGCAGTATAGAGGTTGCTGAGCCGCCAGCAGAAATTGAGATGCTTTTGAAATGCCTGGTAAATTCGCCGGAGCTACATAAAAAGAGAAGCACTTATAATATTTGGGTTCCCAGCCCTAACCGCATCGAGAATTTGCGCAAGATTACCCAAGCCGCGTCCGAGCGAATTGGGAAAGGAAATTTTTTTGGATTTATCGAAAAGGAATTTCACCTGAAAACAAGTAGCGTAGAATCAATGTTGCCATTTTTAAAAGTTTCCGGGCTGATCAAGGAAGTAGGGAGGAATGTTTACCTGGCAACCCCTGGGGCAAAAGCATGGCTGGAAACAGGGAATAATCTGGATTTTATCCGGATTCTTCATACAAACATGCAGTTTGTGGGAGAAATGATTCAGGCTGCCGCTCATGATATCGTCCGCAATGACCTTTACGCACAGGCCAAATTATATGGTTTAAATTCCGAAAAGGCCAGGTGGATTGCGGGATTCTTATTAGAGGCAGGACTTTTAGAAGAAACGCAGTATCTTCACCTAAAGGCGACGCCCATTGGCCTGCGTTTTGCTGCTGGCCTACCTTTGGCAGAGCCGGCGGCAGGAGAACCCGAGGAAACAGAGCAGCCGGATCAAGGGGAATATGCGGAGGATTCATCTACAGAGGAGCTTAAACAGCTGATTCACCGCCTTCACCGTGCTTCGCGGGATCCAAGTGCAGAAGGAAAGGCCTCCGGCGCTGCCTTTGAAGAAGCGATTTATCACTTATTTCGGTTTATGGGATTTGAAGCAGAACGAGTTGGAGGCTCTGGCGACACAGATGTGATTTTACGGTGGCGGGATCGAGAAGGCAAAAGTACGGTAGCAATCATTGACGGGAAATCAAAGTCAAGTGGCCAGGTTTCTCACGGCGATATAAGCGATGTGGCCATCGATACGCATAAAGAAAAAAATAATGCGGATTATGTAGGGATTATCGGTCCTGGTTTCAGCGGTGATACCATACGAAATCATGCGAAGAAAAAAGGATTTGCGTTGATTACGGATGAACAGTTAACAAGAGTTGCCCATGCTTTCCAGACATTTGGATTAAGCTTACAAGAAATAGCCCTTATCTTCCAAGTGCCTGAAGGCCTCTCCCAACTGGATGAACGGATCGCTTTGAAGCAAAGGGAACTGGATATGATCTCCACGGTAATTGCAAGGTTTTGCAAGGAGCAGGAAGCATTGGGAAGCCTTTCGCCCCGTGATTTATTCTTATTGCTGCACGATACCGATATTTCTCCCTCCCTGAAGGAGCTGATCAGCATATTCGAAACCCTTTCCAGCCCGGAAATCGGAATCTTGCGAGCGATAGACAGCTCCCGCTCTTCAGAAAATACCACGTATCTCCTCAATGATACAAAAAGGGCGATCAATCGACTTCGGGCTTTGGCATCTGCTGTGGAAAAAGGGGTAATCTTCGGGAAATAGAAACTGCCGCATAAAGATCCCCTTTATGCGGCAGTTTACGTGGAGCATACGGGACTCGAACCCGTGGCCTCCACACTGCCAGTGTGGCGCGCTCCCAGCTGCGCTAATGCCCCAAACACAGGTAGTATAGCATAAAATACGACATTTGTAAACGAGAAATTTAAAGTTTTGAACAAAATCTTTGCAAACCACTTACGCCTGTAGTAAAATAAACCAAGCGGTAAATAGCAAAAGATGGAGGACAAGAACAATGAAGGATAATTACCGATGCGGTATTTTTGATTTAGATGGAACGATTATCAACACCATTCACGCCCTGACCTATACAACAAACCTGGTAATGGCCCGATTTGGCCTGGGGCCCTTGACAGAGGAGCAAATGAAGAAAATCGTGGGGGACGGCTATCGGATGCAGATGGAGCGCAGCCTAATAGCCTGCGGAGATAAAGAGCTTGTACATCTGGAAGAATCTTTTCCGATTTATCAGGAGCTGTTTCGGGAAAATTGTTTGTATCAGCTGGAGCCTTATGAAGGGATGCAGAAGATGCTGGATGGGATGAAGGCAGCTGGGATGAAGCTGGCAGTGCTGACCAATAAACCCCACGACCGCGGCGTGGAGAGTGTGGAAGCGGTATATGGGAAGGGATACTTTGATTACATTTTGGGAGAGAAGGAAGGGATACCAAAGAAACCAGATCCAACTGGGGTATATCTGGTGCTGGAGGCCCTCGGGATGAAGCCGGAGGAGTGCCTTTACCTGGGGGATACGAATACAGATATGCGCACCGCGGCTAATGCTGGACTGGATGCGGTGGGGGCTGTATGGGGATTCCGGGAAAGGGAGGAGCTGGAGGCATTTCATCCTAAATTTTTAGCGGATTGCCCATTGGATGTGGTAAAAATGCTGGGTTTGTTTTCTATTTAAGGAAACTGTAAGACACTGTAATAGGAATGGCCTTGTTTTTTTTCACGAAACCCGTATAATAGGCTCATGGTAAGGGCGCGTTCAGGCAGAGCGCCCGAACATGAGAATGGAGGACATGATGAAAAGTTTTTTTGAACGAGTGAAGACAAAGTTTGGCGCATTTCTTTGGGTTGCCTTAGCAGCGCTTTTGATGGCGCTGAATTTTGGCGTGAGAATCGTCCGGGCGGAGGCAGTCATCCCCACTGAGCAGGTGGTTATTTCCTCGGTAATCCAGGGAGAACAGGTACAGATAACTGGGGTGAATGTGGGCGGTATATCGGCCAATGATGGCCAGTTTTACCTCTTTGAGCTGCAGCCCTATGAGGATAGCATCGGTCTGCGGACAGATTATGTGGCGACGGCGGTAAAGGGGGCAGAGTTTTCCTTTTCCATTCCGTTAAACCAGAATACAGCCGCCAGCCGCCTGTATTCTAAGTTTGTTGCCGCGGTTTGGGATGGAGAAAAGTATGTGGCGGTGAGCCAGCCTTCCTACATCACCAATCCGGAGGTAGTGGCGAAAAATCAGAATCCCTTTAAGACCCCATTGACGAAGAAGGGGCTCCTCATCGAGCCTTCTATGCTGGATGATGCCTTTAATCTGGGCGTGAAGCATGTGATTGTGAATTTTCCCTTTCAGTTTATCCTGGGATCAGGGATTGACTATGAATATGAGGGAAAGACTTATCATTTTAATAAAGCCCTGCTGGATGAGTACGATAAAGTAGTCCGGAATATGACGGCGAAGGACCTGTCTGTGACTGCCGTGATTCTGAACAGCTGGAATCCGGCCACACCGGATCTGTATTATCCAGGGATGGAGCAGCAGGCGGGGGTATATTATTATCTGTTTAATGCTTCCACTCAAGCCGGCTTCGAGGATATCAAGGCCATTGCCTCATTTCTGGCAGAGCATTACAGCGGCATCGGGAATGGAAAGGTTTCTAACTGGATCATTGGCAATGAGATCAATAACCAGGAGTGGAACTATATCGGCCCGATGGCTCTGGATCAATATGTGGCGGAATACGAGCGGGCTTTCCGGGTATTCTACACAGCCATTAAGAGCACCAGCGCCAATGACCGGGTGTATTTTTCCACAGATTTTTACTGGAATTATCAGGGAAACGGTACAACGAAATATGGGGCTAAGGAGATAGTAGACAGCTTTAATGCTAGGATTAAGGCAGGGGGACAGATCGACTGGAATCTGGCCTATCACCCTTATTCCTTCCCCATGACTGAGCCGGAATTCTGGGATGACGAGGCCACTGGTCTGGTCAACTGGACCGACCAGTCCCCGATTATTAATATCAGTAATCTGAGTGTGCTGACGGATTATTTCCAGAAGCCGGATCTGCTCACTGCTTCTGGACAAGTGCGACATATCATCCTGTCAGAGCAGGGTTTTACCTCAGTCAGTGCAACCAGGGGAAACTGTGAGGATCTCCAAGCGGCGGCCATCGCCTATGCCTACTATATTGCGGACAGTAATCCCTATATTGACGCATTTATCATGAGCCGTCAGGTAGATGCTCCGTCGGAGGCGAGGCTCTCTGCCTGCTTCGGGCTGTATCAGTGCGATATGAACCAGGAGGCCAGCGTGGCCACCAGGATGAAGAAGAGCTATGAGGTATACCGGAATATTGACAAAAGCGGGAAGACCTTGGAGGCGACCAAGTTTGCCAAGGAGCTTTTGGGGATTGAGCACTGGTATGATGTGATTCCCGATTTCCGCTGGAGAGGTCTAGAGAAGCGGACGCAGAATTAAAGATAAATCGGACAGAGGGGCAGGAAGATATCCCTTTGAACGACTGCAGATAGAGAGAAATCTGTTGTACATGGAAGGATCCATGTATGGCGGGTTTCTCTCTTTTTCTGTATTTTTCCTAAAATAACATTGTAAATTGTGAATATTTATAGTAAAATTAACCTAAATGTGAAATCGTTAAAAGGAATACTACGATTGACAGGAAGAAAGTGGTTAAAACGATAAATACAAGGAGGAACGATGATGAATCAATGCTATGGATGTAGCACTTGTAAAAGTGCAGACAAGTCTCTGGAGGGCTATATTGCAGGGCTTCCCATGGAGACCTCCCATCACCGGGTGGAAGGACAGAGCACGAAATGCGCCTTTGGCCTGCAGGGAATATGCTGTCGGTTGTGCGCCAACGGGCCATGCCGGATTACGCCGGAGGCCCCCAGAGGGATATGCGGAGCCAATGCAGATACTATTGTGGCGCGGAATCTTCTCCGGGCAGTGGCTTCCGGATCCGGCTGCTACATTCATGTGGTGGAAAATACAGCCTTAAATGTGAAGAATACGGCGAAGACCAAAGGGGAGATCAAAGGTGTAAATACACTGAACCGCCTGGCAGCTATCTTTGGGATCCAGGAGGAGGATGTACATAAGCGGGCGGAGCTGGTGGCGGATGCTGTGCTGAAGGATTTGTATCTGCCAGAGTATGAGAAAATGGAGCTTACCGAAAAGATGGCTTATGCCCCCCGTTATGAGAAGTGGAAAGAGTTGGGGATTTTGCCTGGCGGCGCCAAGTCCGAGGTATTTCATGGGGTGGTAAAGTGCTCCACCAACTTAAATTCTGACCCAGTGAATATGCTGCTGGATTGCCTGAAGTTGGGGATATCTACAGGAATCTACGGCCTGGTGCTGACTAATTTGTTAAATGATGTGGTGCTGGGAGAGCCTGAGATCCGTCTGGCTCCGGTAGGGCTGCGGGTCATTGATCCGGATTATATCAATATCATGATCACAGGGCATCAGCACTCAATGTTTACGCTGCTCCAGAAGCGGCTGGCGGACGAGGATGTGAAGGAAAAGGCCAGGAAGGCTGGAGCTAAAGGCTTTAAGCTGGTAGGCTGTACCTGTGTGGGCCAGGATTTGCAGCTGAGGGGAGCCCACTACACCGAGGTATTTGATGGTCATGCGGGGAATAACTATACCAGCGAGGCCATTCTTGCCACCGGCGGGATCGACGCGGTGATTTCGGAGTTTAACTGTACCCTCCCCGGAATCGAGCCTATCTGTGATGAGCTGAAGATCAAACAGATCTGCATTGACAATGTAGCGAAGAAGGCCAATGCTCAGCTGAAGGAATTTGATTTTGAAAGCCGCCCCGCTGTGACGGAGGAGATTATCGACGAGGTGGTGGAGGCCTACCTGGCGCGCCGGGGCAGCGTGCCGATGAATCTGTTAGAGGATCACGGCAATGAGAATACGCTTACCGGTGTCAGCGAGGTTTCCCTGAAGGAATTTTTCGGAGGCAGCTGGCAACCGTTGATCGATCTCATTGTTTCCGGTGAGATTAAAGGGGTGGCCGGGGTGGTAGGCTGCTCTAATCTTACTGCCGGGGGACATGATGTGCTCACGGTGGAGCTGGTGAAGGAACTGATTTCCAGAGATATTCTGGTGCTGACAGCAGGCTGCTCTTCCGGCGGCATCGAAAACTGCGGGCTGATGACACCGGAGGCAGCCAGGCTTGCAGGGCCCAGGCTGCGGGCGGTATGCGAGAAGCTTCAGATCCCGCCGGTGCTGAATTTCGGCCCTTGTCTGGCCATTGGGCGTCTGGAGATCGTGGCCACAGAGCTGGCAGAAGCCTTGAAGGTGGATCTGCCTCAGCTTCCTCTGGTGCTCTCCGCGGCACAGTGGCTGGAGGAACAGGCTCTGGCGGATGGCTGTTATGGACTTGCCCTGGGCCTGCCGCTGCATTTAGGCCTGCCGCCGTTTGTGACAGGGAGCAAGGTGGCGGTACAGGTGTTGACTGAGGAGATGAAGAGTCTGACCGGAGGCCAGGTCATCATCAATGGAGACGCCGGGGAATCTGCGGACATTCTGGAGAAGATTATATTGGAAAAGCGTGCGGGGCTGAACATATAGAAGGAGGTGGCGGATATGAAACGCATCATAGTAGAGTATGAGAAATGTGATGGCTGTAAGAACTGTTCGGCCGCCTGTATGCAGGCCCACCGCACCACAGAGGGCACGATTTACGACCTGGATTTTGCTAGCCCTGAGAATGAATCCCGGAATTTCATCTTAAAGGACGGGAGGGGGCGCTATAAGCCCTTATTCTGCCGTCACTGCGATGACCCGGAGTGTGTGAAGTCCTGTATGAGCGGGGCGCTGAAAAAGGATCCAGAAAGCGGCCATGTGTTTTACGACGAGACACGCTGTGGATCCTGCTTTATGTGCGTGATGAACTGCCCCTTCGGTGTGTTAAAGCCGGATCAGGTGAGCCGAAGCAAGGTGATCAAATGTGACTTCTGCGTCAACGCAGGAGGCGAGCCTTCCTGTGTGTCTTCCTGCCCCAAGAAGGCTATCCATGTGGAGGAGGTAGAGGCGGAGGGTATTTTGCCCCAGGCAGAGTCCTCCTCCTCGCCGGAGGGCCGGGCAGACTACATGATTATTGGCGCCGGCGTGGCCGGGATTGAGGCGGTGAAGGAAATCCGGAAGAGGGATAAGAAAGGCAGTATCTGCATGATTTCCGCGGACACCCAGGTGCATTCCCGCTGTATGCTTCACAAATATATTGCCGGGGAGCGGGATGAGGCTGGGTTGGACTTTACGGAGGAGGATTTCTTTGACAAGTATCAGGTCCAGTGGATCAGAGGCCTTAAGGTGATCCAGGTCTGCGCGGATACAAAGGAAGTCTTTCTGGAAAACGGTGAGAAGGCAGGATATTGCAAGCTCCTTTTGGCAAACGGCGCGGACAGCTTCATCCCTCCGGTAGGGGAATTGCGCAAGGCCTCCAATGTCTACGGCTTGCGGAACCTTTCCGACGCCCAGGCCATTGTGGCAGAGGCAGAGAAGGCAGAGCATGTGCTGGTAATTGGATCTGGCCTGGTAGGGCTGGATGCAGCTTACGGTCTGCTGGAGCGGGGGAAGGAGATCACCATCGTGGAGATGGCGGATCGGATCCTGCCGGTGCAGTTGGATGCCCATGGGGCCCTGGGATATCAGGAGCGGTTTGAGAAGGCGGGCGTCCGCTTTGTCCTGGGCAGAAAGGCTTCCCAGGCAGTCTGCGAACCGGATGGGAAGATCCACAAAGTAACCCTGGATAATGGGGAGGAGCTTTCCTGCGACTTGGTGATTGTGGCAGCCGGCGTGCGTCCCTCAGTGGGATATCTGGATGGCAGCAAGATCGCCTGCGACCGCGGGATTACTGTAGATGAGAGGATGAGGACTTCCATCCAGGATATCTATGCCGCCGGAGATATTACCGGGCGTTCAGGTATTTGGCCCAATGCCGCCGATCAAGGGCGGATTGCCGGGAGATCCATGTGTGGTTTGAAGGCGGAATACACGGATACCTATGCCATGAAAAATACCATCAATTTCTTCGGGCTGGAAACGCTCTGCGTAGGGAGAATCCAGGCTGGGGAAGGGGATGAAGTATTGATAAAGGAGGATCGGAACCAGTATAAGCGGGCTATTGTAAAGGGTGGAAAAGTGGAGGGAATCCTCCTTCAGGGAAATATCGCCAACGCCGGATTTTGGCAGTATTTGATCAAGAATGCCATCGATATCCGGGGAATACGGGAAAATATCTTTGACATCAGCTATGCAGATTTCTACCATGTAGGGAAAAATGGTGCATACCAGTGGGAATAAAGAGCACATTCAGAAAGGGGATATTATGAGAAAAGGGAGAGCATTGCTTTCGATGGCCGCCATACTGACTGTGTTTTTGCTGTCAGGCTGTATGGTCAGTGGAAAGGACACCTCTGGCCAGAGCGCCGAAAAGGCAGGAGAAGGGAGCGGCGCCCAGACGGCGGAAGGCTCCTCCAAAATAGAGGAGGACTTTGCCGGGTTGTCTCTGGGATGGCCGGAAACTGGCTCCCAGGCTGCTCCGTCCCCGGAGCTTTTAGAGGAAGGGGAGCGAATGATCATCTCGGAGGTGGATCTGGATCTTGAGATCTCCCCTCAGGACACGGTGGACATGGTGGAGAAATTAAAGACACTGGTTGCAGAGCATGGGGGCTATCTGTCGGCGCTGTCCTCCTCCCAGTATGATTTCCAGGAGGAAGAAGAGGAGAGCGACGATTCTACGGGTGAGAAGGACGAGGATGGGCTGCCGGCAGACCGAAATGCCACCCTGGGAGAAGAAGAGGCAGAGGGCAGCGAATATGATCTCAATGATGATTATGGCTATGATGATTATGACTATGATTATTGGGATTATTATTATGGCAGCGCCAGCCACTGGACTGAGGCAAGTATTCTGATTCCGGAGAACCAGGCGGACGAATTCATCAAGAAGCTGACTCAGGATTATGAAGTGATTGACCGCCTCGATGAGATGGAAGATTACACTACGGTTTATCAGAATCTGGTGGGCCGGATCAAGGCGTTGGAGGAGGAAGAGCAGCGGTTAATCCTCATGCTGGAGGAGGCGAGGCTTTCCGGAAAGGGCCGCCTTGCTGATGAGGAGAGCGGCTTCCTGGAAAAGATGATGCGGCTGGAAAATAATCTCTGGATGACCAGAGACGAGTTGGATCACTACCGTTATGGATCGGTCGAGGATAGCTATTACAGCAGTTATTACAGCAATTACTTTGAGGGCGCCAGCCTGTGGGAATTTGACGAGAGGAGAGGGAAGACGCTGATCGAAGTAGATATTTACGTGGCAGAGGAGAGATAGGCAGAACCGGAAGAAACCGATGGAATAGATGAATTTTTGTCAGAGCCATCGGTTTCTTTTTGATCTGGCGGCAGGGCAAAAAGTGAAAATAATCCTGGTCAAATATTGAACATTTTCAGTACATCGGTTAAACTATACAGGAGGATTTACAGGCGAGGAAAGTTAAGAAGGGAATAATCACATGGCAGTAAAGGAAAATGTGCAGGAGCATACCAGGGAACGGATCCGCATTCCCAGACAGTACCAGGTCTTAATTTACAATGACGACTTTACCCCAATGGATTTTGTGGTAGAGGTGCTGGTGCGTATTTTCGATAAAGAGGCAAATCAGGCGGTAACACTGATGATGAGTATCCACAAGGGAAACTATGCCGTAGCAGGGGTATATCCCAGGGACATCGCTCAGACCAAGGCCCTGGAGGCAGTTTCCTGGGCCAGGGAAGAGGGGTATCCGCTGAAGGTGGAGGCGGTCTGTCAGTGAGCTGCGGTTTCCCTAGAAACCACTCTCGGAAGAATCGAGGAAGAATAAATGGAATTTAGCAAGGATATGGAGAAAGTGATGGAACGGGCAGCAGGGCTTGCCAGAACAGGCCGGCACCGCTATTTTTTACCGGAGCATATGATCTATGGATTAACCTTTGACGAGGAATTTTCCCAAGAATATGAGGCCGGAGGCGGCAATGTGGAAAAGCTTCAGGAGGATGTGCTACAATATATCCAACAACAGGCAGGGCAGAGCACAGATGAGGAGGGAGCCAGGCTGACGGGAGATACGGAAAAGGTTCTCCGCATGGCGGAGGCCCAGGCCATGACCAGCGGCCGCCCCTTTGTGGATACGGGCCATCTCATGGCGGCTATTCTGCGGTTGGAGGAGAGTTTTGGGCTTTACTATCTAGCGGTGCAGGGTGTGGATCTGGTAGAGATTTTGGGAAATTTGTCCCGCATCAGCCTGGCCAGGGAGAGGCCGGAAGAGGCGGGCAGGATAGCCGGGGCCCATGAGCCGGGATCCGAAGGCAGTGACTGGGAGGAAGGGCGCTGGGACGAAAATGGAAATGATGGGCAGAGACGTGCTGGAGGACAGACTGCTGTCCCGGGCAATGATCGGGAAGGCAGAGATGCCCAAAGAGAGGGCTGGAGACAATTCCTGGAGGATATGAATGAGACTTGCAGGAAGCAAAAGCCCTTAATCGGCCGTGGAGAGGAGCTGGAGAGAACCATTCAGATCCTCTGCAGAAGGGATAAGAATAATGTGCTTCATGTGGGAGAGCCTGGGGTGGGCAAGACGGCCCTGGCCTATGGCCTGGCCCGCCAGATTATGGAGAAGCGGGTGCCAGAGCCATTATCTGGAGCCCACTTGTACGCACTGGATCTGGGTGGGCTGTTGGCGGGAACCCAGTATCGGGGAGATTTTGAGAAGCGGTTTCAAAAGATCATGGCAGGGCTTTCCAGAGAGGAAAAGCCCATTCTATATTTGGATGAAATCCATAATATCGTAGGAGCTGGGGCGGTGAATGGAGGCAGCCTAGATGCGGCCAATCTTCTGAAGCCTTATCTGGCTGCCGGTCATATCCGCTTTATTGGGGCTACTACCTACGAGGAGTACAAGAAGCATTTTTCCGGGAGCAAAAGCCTGGCGCGCCGGTTTCAGAATGTGGACATCAAGGAGCCGGATATCCAAGAGACGGTTAAGATACTAAAAGGGTTGAAGTCAGGCTATGAGAAATTCCACGGTGTTAAATACGGCAGAGGCGTATTAGCGCATGCGGTGGAGGTAAGCAGCCGTTATATCAATGAACGGTTCCTGCCAGATAAGGCCATTGACTTGATCGATGAGGCTGGGGCTTACCGCCGTCTTCACCCTTTACCACAGAAGAGCCAGACCGTGAGCAAGGATTTGATCAATGAGGTATTGTGGAAAACCTGCAATATTCCGGCAAAGACAGTGGAAAAGGATGACGTGGAGAAGCTGGCTTCTCTGGAACGGGAGCTTAAGAGTCAGATTTTTGGCCAGGACGAGGCGGTAGACCAGGTCTGCAATGCGGTAAAGTTTTCCAAGGCTGGATTAAATGACGAGAATAAGCCCATCGCCAGTTTTCTCTTCGTGGGATCTACCGGAGTGGGCAAGACAGAGTTGGCAAAGGCGTTGGCAGCAGAGATGGGGATTTCCTTTATCCGCTATGATATGAGCGAATATGCGGAGAAGCACACGGTGGCAAAGCTGATCGGCGCTCCGGCCGGGTATGTGGGATATGAGGAGGGCGGATTGCTCACCGAGGAGATCCGGCGTCATCCCCATGGGGTCCTGCTGCTGGATGAGATAGAGAAGGCTCATCCGGATATCTTTAATGTGCTTTTGCAGGTGATGGATTATGCCACCCTTCGGGATAACCAGGGGAGGAAGGCGGATTTTAGGAACATCATCCTGATTATGACCTCCAATGCAGGGGCGAGCCAGATAGGGAAGAGCCAGATTGGTTTTGGCAGCAGTGAGAGGAATACGGATGCACTGATGGAGGCGGTAAACCGGATCTTCCAACCAGAGTTTCGAAACCGTTTAAGCCGCATTGTCCTTTTTCAAAGCATGGACGATGAGATGGCGGGGCAGATTACCGAGAAAAAGCTGAAGGAGCTTAAGGAGAAGCTGGCCCTACGGAAAGTAGAGCTATCCATTTCACCGGAGGCGGCAGAATATGTGAGGAGGGCCGGGATCACCAAGGAGTACGGCGCCAGAGAGATCGATCGGGTGATTGACCGGGAGGTGAAGCCTATTTTTGCGGAGCTTCTCCTCTTCGGACGCCTGAAGCGAGGAGGAAAGTGTGTGCTGGAGGTAAAGGACGGGAAGCTGAGGGTTCAGGAAAAGGTGAGGTAAAGGACAGGAGGATTATACGGAGGATAAAATGGTTAAAGAAGGAAAGAGCAAGCGAGGAAGCCGCCTGTTCGGCTATCGGACGGATTATATCGTTTTTGATCTGGAGACCACCGGGTTGAGCCCAGTGACGGATGACATCATTGAGATCTCGGCGGTAAAGGTGAAAGGGGGAGTGGTGACAGAGACCTTTTCATCCCTTGTGAATCCGGGGCGGCCTATTCCCAGACAGGCCACCATGGTGAATGGAATCACAGACGAAATGGTGGCTGGAGAACCGGGGCTCCGGGAGGTAATGGATCGGTTTTTAACGTTTATCGGGAATCAGGTGCTGGTGGGACATAATATTCACAGCTTTGATATGAAATTTTTGTACCAGGCAGTTTCGGAGCTGTATGAGAAGGAATTGGGAAATGATTACATCGATACCCTCTTTATGGCCAGAAGCTGCGTAAAAGAGCTCTCCCACCACCGTCTGGCGGATCTCGCCAATTATTTCCACATCAGTACAGATGGCGCTCATCGGGCGCTGAATGACTGTGTCATGAATCAGAAGTGCTTTGAGGAGATGGGAAAACGGATGCCCGGAGAGGGATCTGCCGGGACAGCCGGGAATTGCCCCAGATGTGGCGGGGAGATGGTGAAACGCAGCGGGAGATTTGGAGCCTTCTATGGGTGCAGCAATTTTCCGGAGTGCAGGTATACCAGGAATGGAAAATGATAGTTATAGAAGTAAAGGCAGTTCTCCAGAGAGAGCTGCTTTTTTTGCGCATGTAAAGAAGAAACTTTGAGAGACGTGCATGAGAAAAGCGATTGCCGCCCCCATCGTGATCTGGTGCAAGAGTCCGGCTTGCCGGACTCTCTGCTCGGTGAACATTGTAAAAATATATCCGTTATTTTGTCTCAAAACCTATAGGTTTTGAGACAGTCTTTGTAAGCAAACAAACTATGCTTATTCTAACACATTGTAATGAATAATTCAAGAAAATCCCGGATTTTATGCAACAATATGCACTAGAAAAATTTTATCTCAAAACCTATACATTATGCAACAAACGGCAATAAAGGGGAAAAGAGGTTACTGGGGAACGTCCCAAAAAGGGAGTGAACAGGAACAATAGAGGAGAACTATGGAGATTCAGCTTCAAAGTACCTTACTGCCGTCAAAAGAGATTTGCAGTATTCCAGAGCTATACTTCCACCGCCATGGCAGGCAGGTGGATTTTGACGGATATTTTAATCTATTTTATATCAAGAAGAGGAAAAGCTATACCAATATCCAAGAAATGTCCCTCCTTCTGCGCTTGAAGGGGTATGAGGAGCTGATCCTGTATCACGACAGGACACCTATTTCCCGAACTCGATTGGAGGCGGAAAAAGAGAAGGAATACCGGATTTCTGTGCCCTATGAAGTGCATTCCAGCGGAGTATTCTGGTATAGCCTAGTAGAGCTGGAGACAGAAGAGAAACAAAATTCTGATGAAGAGAGAATGCTAGATGTGGAGCAAGGCCTGGACAGGAAGCATACTCTGGATTTGGAACGAAGCCCAGATGGAAAAGAAAGATCAGCTGGAGAGCGCCGCCTACAGGGAATATTCGTGGCAAAGGTGAGAGATGACCTGGTCTGTCCAGTAAATATCGGGATTGATATTTGCACTTACCAGAGAGAGGCCTATGTGGCCAGAAATTTGGCTCAGCTGGAAAAGCAGCTTTTGAATCATCCGGATCTGGACGTGTCCTCCCACATCCGGATCTATGTGGCGGATAATGGAAGAACCCTGAAGAACCAGGAGGAAATCCAGAGGATTGCGGAAAAATCCCAGGGTAAGATCCAGATATTCGCCAATAAAAATACGGGGGGAGCCGGAGGCTTTACCAGGGGAATGCTTGAGATTCTGGGAGAAAAAGAAGCCCATCAGCTCACCCACGTACTGCTGATGGATGATGATGTGACCGTGGAGCCGGATTTACTGGTACGACTGTATGGACTGCTGACTACCCTAAAGGAGCCATGGAGGGAGGCCTCCATAGGCGGCGCTCTGATGAGGGAGGATTACCCCTATATCCTGTTCTGCGCAGGGGAGGAATGGGAGAATGGGGTGGTGAAAAATCCAGAGAAAAATCTGGATGTGAGAGATTTTGGGAACGCCTCCTGCGCCTATTTAACTGAGCCTGGAAAAGAACAGGGATGGTATTCCGGATGGTGGTGTTGCTGTTATTCCTTGAATACCGTGGGCCAGGATAATCTTCCCCTGCCCCTGTTTCTCCACCGGGATGATATTGAATTTTGCCTTCGGAATCAGCAAAAGGGAATGCTGTTTCTCAACGGCATCGGGGTGTGGCACAAGGCATTTGATCTGACCTTTGAAAGTAGCACCCTTTACTATGATATACGAAATGAATTGATCACTATTCTCCTTCACGGGGCTGGAAAGAAAAAGAAAATTGCCCAAAGCTTTGTACTCAAGGCCATGATTACGGCAGCCATCCGGATGCGGTATAAGGATGCAGAGGCCGTATACCGGGGCGCCATGGATTTCTTCAAAGGGCCGGAATGGCTTTGGAGGCAGGATGGGGAGGAGCTAAACAGAAAAAGCCGCGATAAAGCCTGCCAGTACCGCCCGATGAAAGAGATTTTCCGGCAGGTATCCCAGAGCGAAGCCTGCCAGCTGCAGCGCCAACTGGACGAATTTCTGGAGGGTTTTACCATGGAGCGAATCCGAAAGGGGCCTTGGGAGGGAAGGCAGGGCAGCTGGGTTCACTACCTTACCTTGAACGGTCTGCTGCTGCCGGGAGACTGGTCTGAGGTAAAGTTGATGACCACCTTAGACTCCCCCTGGGAGGCATTTCGGAAAGGAAAGGTGGTTTGGTATGAGCCGGCAACTGGCAGAGGCTTGCTTGTAAAGCGGGATTACAGACAGCTGATAGGAATATTCAGCCGTTTGGCAAAGTTGCTGCTGGCATTTCACCGACATTTTGACCAGACCCTCCAGGCATATGAGGAAAAAATGATTACCCCCAATAACTGGTCCGCCTGGAAGGAGTATTTAAAAGAAAAATGACAATGATTACAAAACGTGTGGAGGTTTTTCGACGCTACTGGCCCTTATTAGAGCAGCTGGTGATGAAAGACATTAAACTAAAATACCGGAGAAGCTTTCTGGGATATCTGTGGAGCATATTAAACCCGTTGATGATTATGGGGATCATGATGTTGATTTTCTCCAATATGTTCCGCTTTGACATTGACAATTATCCAGTGTACCTGATCATTGGCCAGACGATTTACAACTTTGTGTCCGAGTCCACCAATCAGGCCATGTGGTCAATTACCGGCAATGCCGCGCTAATGAAGAAAACCTACGTCCCAAAATATATTTTTACTTTGTCTAGAATCACCAGCTCCTTTGTGAATATGGTATTTGCCCTGGGAGCGATGATCATCGTATTTTTCGTCTGTCGGGTGAAGTTCACCGCATTCATGTTGTTTATTCCGGTTATCTTGGCGCAGGTTTATCTATTTGCGTTGGGACTGGGGCTGTTTCTGGCTCAGGGAACCGTATTTTTTCGGGATATCCAGTATATCTACAGCGCATGTTTAACCGCATGGATGTATGCAACGCCCATCTTTTACCCCATCAGCCAGCTTCCAGAGAGGCTGGCATGGCTGATCAAGCATGTGAATCCCTTATATTCCTATATCACTCAATTCCGTGTGATTGTGCTGGAGGGAGCCTTTCCGGATGGAAGACTGATCCTTTATGGGTCAGCGATGTCACTGCTAATGTTAGGGGCGGGGAGCTGGGTTTTTATGAAGACGCAGGATAAGTTTATCCTGTATATTTAGAAAACGAAATATAGGTGAAAGAATGAATAAAAATGAGAATTATGCAGTCCAGGTAGAGCATGCTGTGGTCCGCTTTAACATGGCGTCAGAACGGATTGATAATTTAAAGGAATACTTTGTTAAGCTTATGAAAGGAGAATTAATGTTTAAGGAATTTCTGGCTCTGCAGGACGTAAGCTTCCAGGTGAAAAAGGGAGAGGCCTGGGGCATTATCGGAACTAATGGATCTGGAAAATCTACGCTGCTAAAGTTGATCTGTGGAATCCTGAAGCCCTTTAAGGGTAAGGTGGAGATCTGTGGCTCTATCGCCCCGTTAATCGAGCTGGGGGCGGGATTTGACGGAGACCTGACCGCCAGGGAAAACATTTTTTTAAATGGGGCGGTGCTGGGTTACAACAAGTACTTTATGCAAAAGCATTTCGACGAGATCGTAGACTTCGCGGAGCTTTGGAATTTTCTGGACATGCCAATTAAGAACTATTCCTCCGGTATGGCTGCCCGCCTGGGGTTTGCCATTGCCACGATGGTGCGCCCGGATATTCTAATCTGCGATGAGGTGCTGGCGGTGGGCGACTACGCCTTCCAGCAGAAATGTGAGCGCCGGATGAGCGAGATGCGGAAGCAGGGAACCACCCTTTTGTATGTTTCCCATTCCATGGACTCCGTGAAAAGTGTATGCGACCATGCTCTTTGGCTGGATCATGGGGTGGTGAAGATGGAAGGAGATGTGGGGCTTGTGGGGGACGCGTATATGGAGATGCTGCGGTGATCGAAGGAGTTTTCATCAAAGGGCTTTCGAAAACCAGTCGAAAAAGAGGAGGAGATCATGAAACAGATAATTCAGCATATTTTATTTCCGGACGATGATGCGCTGTTTGCTTACAGGGAGATGTTTTATCGTGGAAGTAAAGGGGTTCTGACCGAGGAATCGATAGAGGGATATTTGTGTCTGAATAAATACGAAACCGTGGAATTTTGTACCTACTTCAATAGCGTATCCTATGGAAAGTGGAGAAAATACACCTCCATCAAACAGATATCCCTATCCCTGGAAATCCAGGGAAATTGCGAGATTACACTCTGTGGCTATACATTAATCAATGATGTCCCAAAGCGAAATGTTCTGGGAAAGCGGCGATTATCCTGTGAGGAAAGAACATGGTTCCCTTTCGAATTTCCAGAAAACCAGGAGCAGCTCCTGGGATTTGAGGTGAAAACATATGGGGAAATAAGGATATTTGGTGGACATTATGAAGGGGAATTTGCTGAGAAAACAGCTAATTCGGTGGAGTTGGCATTAGCTACCACAACCTGTTGGAAAGAGGATTTTATCAAGAAAAATATCACCAGATTAAAGGCGGGGCTTCTGGACGGGGAGGATGGGTTTTCTGCTCATTTCCGGATTCACATCGTAGATAACGGGAGAACATTAAAACGGGAAGATTTTCCGGAGGATGAGCGAATTTATTATCATTCCAATAAAAATACAGGGGGATCCGGGGGCTATGCAAGAGGAATGATCGAATGTCTCCACCAGAAGCCGAAGCCTACCCATGTGCTCTTAATGGATGATGATGTGATGATCTTGCCGGACAGCATTTTCAGAACGTATGTTTTGTTAAGACATGTGAAAGAAGAGTACAAAAATCATTTTATTAGTGGGGCAATGTTGACATTAGAAAAAATGAATATACAGCATGAAGACATTGGAAGTGTGGATGATCTGGGGACATTCGCGCCATTAAAGCCCACATATAATCATTTGCGGTTGCATGACAATATGCAAAATGAAGAAAGTTTTCAAAGAAAAAATGTGTTTCAGGGATGGTGGTATTGCTGTATACCCATTCAAGTTATTGAAAAGAACGGACTTCCATTGCCATTGTTTATTCGCGCGGATGATATGGAATATTCCTTGAGATGTAACGCGCAAATGATGTCTATGAATGGAATTTGTATTTGGCATATGGGATTTTATGGAAAATACAGCGCATCCATGAACCTGTATCAGGAATGTAGAAATATGCTGATCGCCCAGGCTACCACAGGCGTTTTACCAAATGCAAATCTGATTGGCCGCATTAAAAAGTTTTACCGGGATAATCTGCTTAAGCATGATTACAATGCAGCAGAACTACTATTGCGGGCTCTTGAAGACTTTATGAAAGGGCCAGAGTTTATTATGAAGGATAATGGAGAGCGAATAGTAAAAGAAAACGGGAAGCTGAATCAGAAGATGGAGCCACTGGAGCATTTGGAGCGGGAGGATGTGGATGTTTATTTGGATCCATATCAAGATGTTCCGAGGAAATTTTTGAAAAAATGGTTATATCGTCTTACCTATAATGGCCATCGATTATGTCCGGATTATTTATTGGATAAAACTCCTGTGGTAATTCCTTTTGATTTCGGCTATACACCAGGAAAAATGGAAATGAAGAAAACGTATATTGCGGTGAATCCAGTGCAGAGAAGCGGGTGTATAAAGGAGATAGATAAAAAACGTTTTGCAAAGCTACAGAGACGTTATAAAAGGGATATAGGGTATTTTTTAAAGCACGAGAAGGAGATTAGAGAGAGATATCGAAGGAAAAAAGAGGTATTGATCTCGGAGGAATTTTGGCGGGAATATTTGAAGGTATAAAATGCAATTTCCTTTAGACTGGAGACAATATGAATGCTGAAGTGTTAAATAAAGTGAAGGGATATATGTGGAAATTTCGAAAAAGCAAACAGGAAAAAAGAATTCAATGGGGTGTTGGGATTTTTTTAATCGTATTGTTTGTTCAAACTATGCTTGTAGTGTCGGCAGGAATCCATAAGGAAGGCTATTTTGTTGATGAATTATGGGCATATGGGTTAGCAAATAGCTATTATCATCCGCATGTTTATTCAGAGGGCATATTTGAAAAGGATGAATATTTATCCCCTGACTATTTTAAGGATTATTTAGAGGTCTCAAAAGAAGACGCATTTCAATACGATTCTGTTTTTTATAATCAATCAATGGATTCACATCCACCGTTATTTTATTGTGTATTGCATACGGTTTGTTCATTGTTTTTAAACTCGTTTAGCAAGTGGTATGGAATTATACCTAATATAATCTATTTTACTATAGCGAGAATTGGACTTTATTTACTTTCGAAAAAGATTTTTCATAATGAATATATGGCATTATTTCCCGTGATTTGCTGGGGATTTAGTATACAAGCGGTAAGTTATGCGATTTTAATTCGCATGTATATGCTTTTTGCCATGTTTGTGGTGCTAGATTCTTTGCTTCACCAAAAGTACTTATCATACCAGGGAAAATGGGAAACAAAATATTACATTATACTATTTTTCGTTAATTTGGGAGGATTTTTAACCCAATATTATTATTACATATTTGCATTTTTCCTCTCGGCATCTACAGCGATATTATTGATGGTAAAAAAACAATGGATAAACTTGTTAAAATATTGTGGAACAATGCTGTTAAGTGTTATCTCGGCATTAGTGATTTTTCCAGGAATTATTCATACTTTTCTATATGAGCGAGGAGCGGAGGCTCTGAATAATTTTTCTTCAGGCAGATCTTGGCTGGAACTGCTGGATAACTATTTAAGAAATTTTCATGAAAAAATGGTGTATGGTGCGAATAAATGGATAATTATTCTGAGCTTATTTGCTGTGTGCATATTATTAATTAAAGGAATATTGAGCCATTTAAATACTACAGTAAGAGAACTATTACACCGAATAAACTTAGGTGTCCTAAGCCTATGGATTGCTTTTTTCGCTTATATGGCGGTGATGATTAAAATTGCTCCATATATAGCAGATCGATATTATTTTTCCGTTACTCCTATTTTTTGGCTGTTAATTGTACATTTAATTTATATCGGAATGAGTAAATTGAAATATGGTGTCTTATCAAGTGTGATCATATTGTCAATGTGTACTTTGGGATCTCTGATTCAAGGATATGGAGAGGGCAAAGTGATGTATCAGTACCCAAGTCAACTGGATAATATGAATCAAATAAAAAATTTTAAGGGTTCATCATGCATCTATATTACTAATGGCAAACAATATGCAGCGGCAGTACATGCGCTAGAGTTTCAAAATTTTTCTGAAATTAAAATTATCGATATAAATTGTAGAAGTGTACTCGATACGGAAATTCACAATGAATCCTCTTTTTTGGTGGTATATATTGATGATACATTAAATCAGGAAGAAATTATCGCTCAGATTTTTCAAAAAACAGGTTATAGACAATATTTAAGTATAGGCAGAGGAAGTGGAATAGGATGGGAAGATGAACAAGAAGTCTATATCTATGCATTTCGATAGTTAATGACTATGCTTATGATGAATCTAATATTTGCAGGAGTAAAAGATGAAAGTGAATCCGATTTTATATATTATTATTCCATGTTTTAATGAAGAAGAGGTTCTTCCAGTTACCGCGCCAATTTTCTTAGAAAAAATAGAAGCGCTTATTGAACAAGGAGAGGTGGATAACCAAAGCCGAATTCTGTTTGTGGATGACGGAAGTAAGGATAACTCATGGGCAATGATTAAAAGTCTTTCCAAAAAGAATATCCATTATAAAGGAATTGCACAGAGCCGAAATAGAGGACATCAAAATGCTGTCCTGGCAGGCTTAATGGAAGCAAAGGATAACGCGGATATTACAATATCAATGGATTGTGACGGACAAGATGACATCAATGTGATGGATGATATGATTAAAGCTTATCAGAGCGGCGCAGAAATTGTATATGGTGTTCGAAGCAGGCGGGATACAGATAGTTTTTTTAAACGGTTCACTGCGGAATCTTTTTATCATTTAATGAATTGGATGGGAGCGGAGATCGTTTTTAATCATGCGGATTACCGTCTTGTTTCTTCAAAGGTTTTGAAAGAATTTTCAAATTTTGGCGAGGTAAATATTTTTTTGAGAGGAATGTTTCCGCTGGTAGGATTTAATAGCACATGTGTATATTACGAGCGGAATGAAAGAATGAAGGGAAAGAGCCATTATCCATTAAAGAAAATGCTAGCCTTGGCATTTGAAGGAATTACCAGCCTAAGCATAAAACCTATTCGAATGATTACCAGTTTAGGAATTGTGATTTCCGTATTGGGAATGGCGGAAATTATCTGGGCAGTGGCGATGCGGATTTTGGGCAATACAATAGCCGGATGGTCTAGTATTGTATGTATTATTTGCTTTCTTGGGGGAATGCAGCTGCTTTCTCTGGGGATTATTGGGGAGTATATCGGAAAGATTTATTTAGAAACAAAGAGAAGACCGAGATATATTATAAGCGAACGAACAGAGGAGGAGGAAAACAGAGAAACTTAATTTAACTAAGTGACTGCATCTTTTCAATTATGGATAGGACAAAAATCATACATAAAATAAACCAATACAATATATGGGAGAGTTTGTATTTACTGGCGCTGGCATTATATATTCTCCGGGCATTTTTTGATACTACTTTATTCTCCCTTCCCTGGCCAGGTTATTATGATAATTTCTTGCGGACAGGGATGATCAGTGTTGTCCTGTTGAAAACAGGTTATTCTGAGCCATATAAAGGGAAGACATGGCTTCTGTGCATTTGCACAGTGCTTGCCTTTTGGCTGTCCTGGCTGTCAACAGGATATCTATTTCTCTTTGACCTTGCTGCCTTGATTGTTGGAGCGAAAGACATCCCATATAAAAAAATATTAAAGGTCTATTTCTGGTGCGGCATCACCATCCTGGGTCTAGCCATTGTTGCCTCCCTAACCGGGGCAGTCCGGGACCTAGTTTATAAGAAGGATGGCGCCTACCGCCATTCCTTTGGAATCTGCTATCCCACTGATTTTGCGGCACACGGTGTGTATCTGATTTTAGTGGGATTTGTTATTTTTGACCAAATCCCTCTGCTTATCAGTGGGGGGCTGATGTTCCTGTTCTTCCTTTTCCAGTACGTTTACTGTGTCACAGAATGCAGCGAGATCGTTATGCTTTTGTCGATTATGGGTGTGGCTTATGTGGGGATCGCATCCCGGGTAAAGGGTACAAAGTCGGTTTTGGGAAGAATGATTTTCCTGATTGACCAGTGCCTGACCGTATTTATGGCGTTCTGCGCAGGCCTGATCATCTGGCTGTCCGTCCAGTATCGTGAAGAAAGCCAGCTGCTGCAGAAGATTGATTCCATTATAACCAGCCGGCTGCGTCTGGCGCGGGAGGCTTTTACCACTTATGGGGTCAAGCTGTTTGGAACGCCTTTTGATATGGTTGGCGCCGGTTCTGACACGGTGTGGCGTCGGAATTACAATTTTGTGGATAGCTCTTTTTGCATGATTTTAATACGATATGGACTGGCAGTTTTGTGCGCGGTTTTTTTAATTTACTTTATTGTGGAGAGAAAAGCGCTGCGGGCGGGAAACCGGAAGCTGATGGTGGCATTTGCGTTGATTTCTATTCACAGCATGATTGAGCATCATTTACTGGAGCTTGCATATAACCCGCTGATTCTTCTTGCCTTTTCCCATATGGATCTGGCAAAGGAGCAGGAGGGAATGATAATGAGGCAAGAGGGAGAGAGGATAGGAGGAGAGAGCGGGACAGAAGAAAAACGGGACAGGGAAAGGCAGGGAAGAACGCAGATATCCCGCTGGAATAACCATCAAGTGGGATATGGTATGGGCAGCGGGATGTTGATTTTGTTAGCCCCCAGGATTTTGCGCTATGGGAAAACGATCGTTACGTTGCTTCGGCTCTATGAGCCGTGGCGAAATTGGTATTTTATCCTTGGTCTGCTTTTTGTAGGCGGGGCTGTGGCCGGACTGATTAAGGGGATAGTGGATATCCTCATTTTTTGGCTGGAGCATAAAGTAGTGACACGGTGGAAAAGATATTTCGTGGCAGGGTGCGGGGGAGTTTTCCTTCTCACCATTGGAGTGTCTGAATACGTGATCAGGAAAAAATCCGGATTATATGAGGAGTCTTTGGCCGCCGGGGAAAAAGCGCTCTCGTTGCTTCGCCAAGGCGATCTGGATGAGGGAAGATTTTTTGTAGATGATATTCCGGAACTTTACCAGCGGCGGATCCATGGGATATCTGTTCGTGTATTAAGCGCGGACAGCGCTGGAGCGGGATCGGATTCGAATACGGTTGTCATCGCCAGGAAAGATCGGGACATTAAGCGGCTGATTGAGGCAGGATTTTGGTTTGGGGAGCTTTCTGACCAGGAGGGAATTTATACGGACAGTGAAAGGGCAGTGGAAATCCTGAAAGAGAATGGGATCGACATGAAGGACTTTTACAGCGTAAGGAAGGAAATTGATTTACCTGGATTGGCGGCTCACAATGGCCTGACGGTGACGGAAAGCGGCGGCTTACTGGTAGAAGGGCAGGAGAAGTCGTTGATTTACGGTTCCTATGATGTGCTTTATCAGGGGCTGCTGCGGGTGGAGTATCGGATCCGTCTCCTGGATACATCCATTACTGACGGGGAGGTAGCAAAGGTGCGTCTTGCTTATGACTGGGGGAAACATGTGGTGAAAGAGCAGGGGCTGATGATAGGGGATTTTGATGGAAATGGTTATTGCACAGCGGTGATTGAGGAAAGGATCCCAGATTCGGAAGGCGTGGAGTGCCTCTTGTTTGCAAATGGGGATACCAGGATTGAGATTGAGAGTATTTCTTTTGGGAAGGTGGAACGGTAGTTCTGTCTCTGGGATTTGGGGAATTTGGCATGAATTTTGGATACGATATTTCTGTATGGGAAAGGATAAGAAATAATTGACAAGAGGAATAAAATTTGTTATGTTCGACTTATCCTGCGGGAAAGGACGTTCATGCTTCTTTCCTTGTATAACCTGGCAGGAAGCGCAGGTCTGAAAAATTAAAGGAGGATGTGAACCATGGCATTACACGTAATGGATGAAGCAAACCGCTGCCTACAGTGCAAGGCGCCCCAGTGCCAGAAAGGATGCCCCATCAATACCAATATTCCGGAGGCTATTCGTCTGTTAAAGGAAAACCAGCTGGATGAGGCAGGAAGAATGCTGTTTGAAAATAATCCCCTGACAACGGTGTGTAGTTTAGTCTGCAATCATGAGAAGCAGTGCGAAGGCCACTGTGTTTTAGGAAGGAAAGGCGCGCCGGTGCATTTTTCCACCATAGAAAATTACATTTCCACCACTTATGCCAATAAGATGACCAAGGGACCGGCTAAGTCCAATGGGATGCGGGTCGCGATTATTGGCTCTGGCCCGGCAGGCATCACCATCGCCATCATTTTAGCCAGATATGGATATCAGGTGACCATCTTCGAGGGCAAAGATAAGATCGGCGGTGTGCTCCGCTATGGAATTCCGGAGTTCCGCCTGCCTAAGAGCGTCCTGGACGACATCCAGTACCGCCATTTGGAGATGAAAGGAATCAAGATCCGCCCTAATACCACTATCGGTGGCGGAGCCATCGGAATCGAGGATTTATTTAGGGACGGTTATAAGGCGATTTTTATCGGAACTGGGGTGTGGAACCCCAACTCTCTTCACATTAAGGGAGAGACCTTCGGCAACGTCCATTTTGGGATCAATTACCTAAATAATCCAGATAGCTACAAGCTGGGGGAGCGGGTGATTGTGATTGGCGCGGGAAATGCAGCGATGGATGTGGCCAGGACGGCTATCCGGAAGGGAGTACGGGAATTAACTTGCTTTTCCCTGAGTAAAAAGGTAGCGGCCAGCGACTATGAGTTTAGCTATGCCAAGCTGGAGGGGGTGCAGTTTGCCTATAATAAAATGCCCGTTGAGATCAAGGATGAGGGGGTGATCTTCCGGGATCTCACCGAAGACGAGGAGGGGAACTTTACCCAAGTGCCAGATTCCGACCGCCTGTATCCTTCTGACAGCGTGATCATTTCCATCAGCCAGGGCCCCAGAAACCGGATTGTCAGCACTACAGAAGGCTTGAAAGCTAATGCCAGAGGGCTTCTGGTGGCAGATGAGACCGGCCATACTTCCAGACCAGGGATTTTTGCCTCCGGGGATGTGGTAAACGGCGCGCGCACGGTGGTAGAAGCGGTAGCTCATAGCAAGGTGGTTGCGGAGTCCATGCATCAATACATGCAAAGCCTGCCAAAAGAGGATAAGTAAGGAAACGGAAGAATCAGAGAAATGGGACAGACAACCAGGACGAAAAAAAAGAAACTTACTCCAGCTGCCGCGGCTTCCATATATGGCTTCCTTATTGCCCTGGCCTTTTTATTCAGCTATATTGAGACGCTCTTTCCCATCTACCTGGGAGCGCCGGGGATTAAGCTGGGCCTGGCAAATCTGGTGACCGTGGTGGGGCTCTATACGATCAGCATTCCCGGCACGGTTATGGTTAGCCTGACGCGGGTTATTTTGGCAGGCTTTACCTTCGGAAATATGTTCAGCATGTTTTACAGCTTGGCAGGGGCAGCCCTCAGTATGGCTTTGATGGTGCTTTGCAAGAGAAGCGGGTGGTTCGGCACAGTAGGCGTGAGCGTAATTGGCGGGGTGGGACACAATGTGGGACAGTTGCTTATCGCTGCCTTTGTGGTGCAGACGGCGGGCGTCTTCACCTATCTCCCAGTATTGCTCATCGCAGGTACCATTGCAGGGACGCTTATCGGACTCCTGGGGGGGATGATCACTGCCCGGGTCGAAACTTATGTAAAGAGACTTTAGCTCAGCTAAGTTACTGAACCTGGGCAGTTTTCTGCCTGCCAACAAAAAGATAATAGAAAAAAACATTTTTGCATGTTCATTTCCAGGATTTCGAGGTAAAATATAAGGAACAGATTTTATTCCACCACAGGAGGAGCAGAGTATGGTATATGAAGCAATTAAGGGGTTAGTGCAATACGGTTTGAACACCGGTCTGATCCGCGAGGAGGACAGGATTTATGCGGTAAATCAGATCCTGGATGTGCTGAAAATGGACGAGTATGAGGAGCCGGAGGGAGCAGTGGAATCTGGAGATCTGGAAGGGATATTAAAGGAACTTCTGGACTATGCCCGCGAGACCGGCGTTTTGGCGGAGGATGGAGTGGTGTACCGGGATTTATTGGATACCCGGCTGATGAACTGCCTGATGCCCCGGCCCAGCGAGGTGGTGAAGGAGTTCTGGAGCCGCTATAAGGAGTCACCCCAGACAGCCACCGATTATTTCTATCAGCTGAGCCAGGATTCCGACTATATCCGGCGTTATCGGGTGTGTAAGGATTTAAAGTGGAAGACCAAGACCAAGTATGGCAATCTGGACATTACGGTAAATCTTTCCAAGCCGGAGAAGGATCCTAAGGCCATTGCGGCGGCCAAACTTGCCAAGCAGAGCGGCTATCCTAAATGCCTCTTGTGCATGGAAAACGTGGGTTACACAGGAAGGGTGAACCACCCTGCCAGGAATAACCACAGGATTATCCCCATTACCATCAATGACAGCGGCTGGGGTTTTCAGTACTCCCCGTATGTGTATTACCATGAGCACTGCATTGTTTTCAACGGTCAGCATGTGCCTATGAAGATTGAGAAAAATACCTTTGTAAAATTATTTGACTTTGTAAAGTTGTTCCCCCACTATTTCCTGGGTTCCAATGCGGATCTTCCGATTGTGGGCGGATCCATCTTAAGCCATGATCATTTTCAGGGTGGGCACTATACTTTTGCCATGGCCAAGGCAGCGGTGGAGAAGAGGTATGAGATGCCGGGCTTTGAGGATGTGGAGGCTGGGATCGTGTACTGGCCCATGTCGGTGCTTAGGCTGAGAGGAAAGGACAGCGGACGGCTCATCCAGCTGGCGGATCAGGTGTTGACCGCCTGGAGGGGCTATACTGATGAGGAGGCCTTTGTCTTCGCGGAGACAGAGGGAGAGCCACATAATACCATTACGCCCATCGCCAGGATGAAGGATGGTTTCTTTGAGCTGGATCTGGTGCTTCGGAACAATATTACCACAGAGGAATTTCCGCTGGGGGTATATCATCCTCATCAGGAGCTGCATCACATCAAAAAGGAAAACATCGGCCTGATCGAGGTTATGGGGCTGGCGGTCCTGCCTTCACGGCTAAAGGATGAGTTGACGAGGCTGGGCCAGGCTATGGTAAAGGGCGAAGATATCCGGGGGGATGAGGCTCTTTCTAAGCACGCGGACTGGGTGGAGAAATTCCTGCCTAACTATGCGGCCATTACAGAGGAAAATGTTATGGATATCCTGAAGGAAGAGGTAGGGCATGTGTTTGCCCGGGTTCTGGAGGATGCCGGCGTTTATAAATGTGACGCGAAGGGCCGGGAGGGCTTTGGCCGTTTTCTGCATCAGGCAGGCTTTAACGAGTTGGCGTAAGCGGCGCCGGGGCGATTACATAAAAGCGAAAGAAAGGAGAAGAGGATGGAGAATTTGATTGGGAGAGAGTTGGAGGACTTTCGGGTCCAAGCCTATTGCCGGGGGGCGTTTCAGGAGGTGTCCAAGGGAGATTTGCTGGGGCACTGGTCAGTGCTGTTTTTCTATCCGGCGGATTTTACCTTTGTGTGCCCTACTGAATTAGGGGATCTTCAGGACTTCTATGAAAAATTTCAGGAGATCGGCTGTGAGATTTACTCGGTTTCAGAGGATACCCATTTCGTGCACAAGGCATGGGCAGATGCCTCGGAGACCATCAAAAGGATCCAGTACACCATGCTGGGGGATCCGGCGGGGGTGCTGGCCAGGCAGTTTGGCGTGCTGGTGGAAGAGGAGGGACAGGCCCTGAGGGGGACCTTTATCCTGAATCCAGAGGGCCGGGTGAAGGCCTATGAAATTCACGATATGGGCATTGGACGGAACGCGGAGGAGCTTTTGCGGAAGGTGCAGGCGGCCCAGTTTGTGGAGGAGCACGGTGACCAGGTGTGTCCGGCCAAATGGAAGCCAGGGGAAGAGACGCTGACGCCCAGTCTGGATTTAGTGGGGTTGCTGTGATGATTGATTGTATGCAGATTTCAGCGGACAGCCCACTGCTGGACGAGAAGACTAGGGAGACTATCCACGGCGTCTTCGGAAAACTTAACCAGGATGTGGTGATCAAGGCAGTGGTGGACATGAAGGAAGAAAAGTCGCTGGAAATGGCTTCCTTCCTTCGGACATTGACCGAATTAAGCGACCATATCGCCCTGGAGCTTTATGAGCCTTTGGACGGGGCTGATCTTGGGATGGAGATCAGCCATCTTCCGGCTACCGGATTATTTTTTAACGGGGAATACACTGGTGTTTCCTTCCATGGAGTTCCAGGAGGGAAGGAGATTAATTCCTTTGTGATCGGGATTTACAACCTGGCAGGGCCTGGCCAGGAGCTATCGAAAGCCGCGGTAAAGAAGATCGGGAAGCTGAAGCGCCCGGCCAAGGTAAAGGTATGTGTGTCCCTGGCCTGCCATCATTGTCCGGGAGTGGTGATCGCCTGCCAGAGAATTGCTATGTTAAGCCCGTTGGTAGAGGCAGGGATGTATGACGCCAACCTTTATCCTGATCTGGTGGAGAAGTTTAAGATTGAACGGGTGCCGCTGGTGATCATCAACGACAAGGATGTTTTTGCCGGCCCCCGAAGCATTGAGGATCTGACGCAGCTGCTTCTGGACGCCAAGTGATTTGCAAACCGTGGTTTTGCGAAATGACGATAAAATTGATAAATTAATAACAAAAATTTTGTTAATATTTCACAAATAACGGAAAAATTATACTGGGAATTATGTGTAATTTACAAGAACTTACAAATAAACCTTGCAATAATCTGTGCAGTGTGCTATATTGGGTACATAGAAAACAAATAACATGCTGAGACAGGAGAGCATAGCATTACAACAGAAATGTTGTTTTATGCCGTGCTCTTTTTTTGCATCATTTTATTTCCAAAAAATGCTATCCTGGAAGGAGAGCGAACAGTAAGGGCAAAGATGATGCAGTGGAGTTACTAGCCATGGCAAGAGGGCTGGTAGTTGGAAAGAGACAGCTGGAGGGCAGGTAAGGCGCGATGGAGCAAAAGTTTTATGACATGGTAGAGGCGAATCCGGTAATTGCGGCGATTAAGGATATGGATGGGCTTGAGCAGTGCTGTCAGCTGCAGGATGTGAAGGTAGTATTTGTCTTATTTGGTGATATCTGCAATATTACCCAGATTGTAAAGGAGATCCGGGAGTCCGGGAAGCTTGCCATCGTCCATGTGGACTTGATTACTGGCCTAGGGGCCAAGGAGATCGCGGTGGATTTTATCCAGAAGCAGACCGGGGCCGATGGGATCATCTCCACGAAACCTGCCATGATCCGGAGAGCGAAGGAGTTAGGGCTGTATACAGTGATGCGGTTTTTCCTTCTGGATTCCATGTCCTTTGACAATATCGAAAAGCAGCTGGCGGCGGTGAAGCCAGATTTTGTAGAGATTCTGCCTGGCGTCATGCCGAAGATCATTAAGAGAGTCTGCAGGAGCGTTCGGGTACAGGTGATCGCCGGGGGGTTGATCACCGACAAGGAGGATATCATGGCTGCTCTTGGAGCCGGGGCCATGGCGGTGTCCTCCACCAACCGGAAGGTTTGGATGATGTAAAGACCGATGTTGTGATACCATTTGCCGGAGGGGTTCGGCATTGTGTATAGAGAAACTATTATTTCATTCAGAGGAGGTATTTTTATGGCTAAGTATGTAATGGCACTTGACGCAGGGACTACCAGCAACCGCTGTATCCTTTTTAACGAAAAGGGTGAGATGTGCAGTGTAGCGCAGAAAGAGTTTACCCAGTATTTCCCAAAGCCAGGCTGGGTAGAGCACGATGCCAATGAGATCTGGTCCTCCCAGTTAGGCGTTGCAGTGGAAGCGATGTCAAAGATCGGGGCAACGGCAGAAGATATTGCGGCTATCGGAATTACCAACCAGCGGGAGACCACCATTGTCTGGGATAAGAATACAGGCGAGCCGGTTTATCACGCTATCGTATGGCAGTGCCGGCGTACTTCCGAGTACTGTGATTCCCTGAAAGAAAAGGGACTGGTGGATACCTTCCGGGAGAAGACAGGTTTGGTAATTGACGCTTATTTCTCTGGGACCAAGTTAAAATGGATTTTGGACAATGTTGAGGGGGTAAGAGACCGCGCCGAGAAGGGGGATCTGCTGTTTGGCACGGTTGAGACCTGGCTGATTTGGAAACTGACCAAGGGAAAGGTGCATGTAACCGATTATTCCAACGCTGCAAGAACCTTATTATTCAACATTCAGAAGCTGGAGTGGGATGATGAGATCTTAGCGGAGTTAAATATTCCGAAATGTATGCTTCCTGAGGCGAAGCCCTCCAGCTGCATTTACGGGGAGGCGGATCCCTCATTCTTAGGCGGCCCCATTCCCATCGGCGGCGCGGCAGGCGACCAGCAGGCGGCGTTATTCGGACAGACCTGCTTTAACCCAGGCGAGGCGAAGAATACCTACGGAACCGGCTGCTTCCTGTTAATGAATACTGGCGAGAAGCCTATCTTCTCCAAGAATGGCCTGGTGACCACCATTGCCTGGGGCCTGGACGGAAAGGTAAATTACGCTTTAGAGGGATCCATTTTCGTGGCTGGCGCGGCGATCCAGTGGCTCAGGGATGAGATGCGTCTCATCGATTCCGCCCCGGACTCTGAATATATGGCTAAGAAGGTAAAGGATACTAACGGCTGCTATGTTGTTCCTGCATTTACCGGGTTAGGCGCTCCCCATTGGGATCAGTACGCCAGAGGGACCATTGTTGGCATCACCAGAGGGGTGAATAAGTATCACGTTATCCGGGCGACATTAGAGTCTCTGGCGTATCAGACCAACGACGTATTACAGGCAATGAAAGCGGATTCCGGCATTGATCTGGCTGCCCTTAAGGTAGACGGCGGCGCCAGCGCCAATAACTTCTTAATGCAGACCCAGTCCGACATTATCAACGCTCCCGTTCAGAGACCGCAGTGCGTGGAAACCACAGCTATGGGCGCGGCTTATCTGGCAGGTTTGGCAGTGGGATACTGGAAGAGCAAGGAGGATGTGATCAAGAACTGGGCCATTGATAAAGTATTTACCCCGGAAATCAGTGATAAGGACAGGGAAGAGAAGATTACCGGCTGGAATAAAGCAGTGAAATATTCCTTTGGATGGGCAAAAGAGAACTAAAGTGCTGCTTGAATAATGCTTTAATGGAATGCCCGGCGATCATCCACCGGCAAGATTGTAGCAAAATATTGTCCATAAACCTCCCGGACATGAGGGCATGCCCGGGGAGAGGCGAAGTAAAAAATGACAGGGGGAAATAACATGTTACCATACATAGCAGAATTTATCGGAACTATGCTGCTGATCATCTTAGGCGACGGCGTAGTGGCAAATGTAACTTTAAATAAATCCGGCATGAAGGGGGCTGGCTCTATCCAGATCACCCTGGCCTGGGGCCTTGCGGTTATGATTCCCGCCTTTATCTTCGGCGCGGCATCCGGCGCGCATTTTAATCCGGCCCTTACCATCGCTCTGGCGGTAGACGGAAGCCTGGCCTGGGGCCTGGTTCCCGGATACATTATCGCACAGTTTGCCGGAGGCTTTGCCGGCGCATGCCTGGTATATGCCATGTTCAAGGATCAGTTTGACGCCACCGACGATGCAGGAACCAAGTTGGGCGTATTTTCCACCGGCCCGTCAGTTCCCAATATGCCTTTAAATATCTTAAGTGAAGCCGTAGGAACCTTTGTTCTGGTATTCGCCATCAAAGGAATCCCGGCGACAGCAGCTCCCGGCGTAGAGAAGTTTATGGTATTTGGAATCATCGTATCTATCGGTATGTCTTTAGGCGGCCTGACTGGCTATGCGCTGAATCCGGCCCGTGACTTAGGACCCCGTATCGCACACGCAGTCCTTCCCATTAAGGGCAAGGGCGATTCTAATTGGGGCTATGCTCCGGTAGTTATCGCAGGTCCGGTGATTGGCGCGCTGATTGCTGTTCTGTTATACGGAGCTATTCCGTGGTAAAAAGAGCTGTATCCCGTCTGGAAGGGCGTGAACGGCGCCATAAAGCTTGATAGAGTCTGTCAGAAAAACTGACTCAATAAAATCTATATATAATGATGAGAGCAGAGCCTGACAATCATACCGCGCGAAAAGCGCTTTGTCAGACTCTGCTTCCGCGTTTGGCGCTCTGCCGCAGGGCGTGGGAAGGATTTAAGAAGGAAGAGAGGTCGGTTACTATGTATGATGTCATCATCATCGGAGCAGGCGTATCCGGGGCGGCCGCAGCCAGAGAGCTGTCACGCTACCAGGTGAAAGCCTGTGTGCTGGAAAAGGAAGAAGATGTATGCTGTGGTACATCGAAGGCAAATAGCGCCATTGCCCATGCGGGCTATGACGCGGCCAATGGTTCTCTGATGGCAAAGTTAAATGTCCAGGGAAATAAAATGATGGCCCAGCTTTCTAAGGATCTGGATTTCGAATTTATCCAGAACGGTTCACTGGTGGTATGCACCGAGGAGGAGAACCGCCCAGGGTTGGAAGCCCTTTTGGAACGGGGGATTAAGAATGGCGTGGAAGGCCTTCGGATCGTCGAGAGAGAGGAATTGGTGGAAATGGAGCCAAATATCTCCGATGAGGCGGTTGCCGCTCTTTACGCTCCCACTGGCGGCATTGTATGCCCATTTAACTTAAATATTGCCCTGGCGGAGAATGCCTGCGCTAATGGGGTGGAATTCCGCTTTAACACACAGGTGGAAGAGATCGAAAGGATCCAGGGTGGTTACCGCCTAAAGACCAATCAGGGGGATGTGGAGGCCAAATGCGTGGTAAACGCTGCCGGTGTATTCGCCGATGAGATACACAACATGGTCAGTGAGAAAAAAATTACCATTATCCCCAGAAGAGGAGACTACTGCCTGCTGGACAAGACGGCGGGCAACCATGTAAAAAGAACCATATTTGCCCTTCCAGGCAAATATGGCAAGGGTATCTTAGTATCGCCCACGGTCCACGGAAATCTCATTGTAGGGCCCACGGCTATTGATATCCAGGACAAAGAAGGAACCAATACCACCAGAGCCGGACTGGATGAGGTGATTACAAAATGCGCCAATACGGTGAAGAATGTGCCTCTTCGTCAGGTGATCACTTCCTTTGCCGGCCTGCGCGCCCATGAGGAGGGCCATGAGTTTCTGATCGGCGAGCTTCCTGACGCCCCGGGCTTCGTGGACTGTGCGGGCATCGAGTCCCCCGGCCTTACCAGCAGCCCGGCCATCGGATGTATGGTGGCGGAGATCATCAAAGGGATTCTGGACTTAAAGGAGAATCCAGATTTCGTGGGAACCAGGAAGGGCATTTTAAACCCGGAAACCCTGTCCATGGAGGAGAGAAATGCCCTGATTAAAGAAAAGCCGGCTTATGGAAATATTATCTGCCGCTGCGAGATGGTAACTGAAGGAGAGATTCTGGATGCCATCCACCGTCCCTTAGGCGCCAAGTCTTTAGATGGGGTAAAGCGCAGAACCAGGGCTGGTATGGGCCGGTGCCAGGCAGGCTTTTGTTCGCCCCGTACCATGGAGATTCTCTCCAGAGAGCTTTCCATGGATATGATGGAGATTACCAAGAGCGGCGGGAAATCTAGCTTTGTGGTAGGGACCAATAAGGATCAGATATAGAAAGGGGCGTCAGAAATGAAAGCATATGATATCGTAATCATTGGCGGCGGCCCTGCAGGGCTGGCTGCTGCAGTTTCCGCGAAAGAGAAGGGAGTGGATTCTATCCTGATTCTGGAGCGTGACAAGGAGCTTGGAGGCATTTTAAATCAGTGTATCCACAATGGCTTCGGCCTCCACACGTTTAAGGAGGAGCTTACAGGGCCAGAGTATGCCGCGAGATTTATCAAGCAGGTATTGGATTTAGGAATTGAGTATAAGCTTCACACTATGGTAATGGACATCAGCCATGATAAGGTAGTTACGGCAATGAACCGGGAGGAGGGCATGTTTACTATCCAGGCAAAGACTGTTATCCTGGCTATGGGGTGCAGGGAGCGGTCCAGAGGGGCCTTAAATATCCCGGGCTATCGTCCGGCAGGCATTTACTCTGCGGGCACTGCCCAGCGGCTGGTGAACCGGGAAGGATTTATGCCGGGCCGTGAGGTGGTGATCTTAGGTTCTGGCGACATTGGCCTGATCATGGCGCGCCGTATGACCTTCGAGGGGGCGAAGGTGAAGGTGGTGGCAGAGCTGATGCCCTATTCTGGAGGATTAAAGAGAAATATCGTTCAGTGTCTGGACGATTATGGCATCCCCTTAAAGCTGAGCCACACAGTGGTGGAGATCCGAGGCAAGGAACGGCTTACCGGAATTACTATTGCTGAGGTGGACAGCAAGGGAAAACCCATTCCCGGCACAGAAGAGGATTATGACTGCGACACCCTTCTCCTCTCTGTGGGATTGATTCCGGAGAATGAGCTTTCCAGAGGTGCTGGGGTGGAGATGAGCCCCATTACTTCCGGCCCCTTGGTGAATGAGAGCTTAGAGACCAATATCGAGGGTGTCTTTGCCTGTGGAAATGTGCTCCATGTCCATGATCTGGTGGACTTTGTGTCTGAAGAGGCAGGGGCGGCAGGAAGAAATGCAGCCGCATTTGTGATGGGAGAACGCAGGACTTCTCAGGGCAGAGAGATTAAACTTAATCCCATCGAGGGCGTGCGTTACACCGTTCCGTCGGTGATTCATCCGGATCAGATGGACGACAAATTGACTGTGCGTTTTCGGGTGGGCAATGTTTATAAAAACTGCTATATCAGCGTATACTTTGATGATGAGAGGATCAGCCGCCGCAAGCGTCCGGTGGTAGCGCCAGGGGAGATGGAGGAGATCAAGCTGGAAAGGGAAAAGCTGTTATCTTACCCAGATTTAAAAACCATAACCGTGAAGATCGAGGAGGCGTAGGCGATGGAAAAGAGAGAATTAATCTGCATAGGCTGTCCTCTGGGCTGCCCGGTAACCGTGACAATAGAAGAGGGCCAGGTAGTGAAGGTAGAGGGAAATACCTGTAAACGAGGCGATGATTATGCCAGAAAAGAAGTGACCAATCCCACCCGCATCGTAACCAGCACGGTCACGGTGGAGGGAGGAAAAGATGTTACCGTATCGGTAAAAACCCAGTCCGATGTGCCTAAGGGAAAAATTTTTGAATGTGTGAAGGCCCTGAAGGGAATTGTGGTGAAGGCTCCGGTTCACATTGGCGACGTGATCGTAGCCAACGCGGCAGATACTGGGGTGGACATTGTCGCTACCAGCAATGTGGACGAGAAGTAGAAGGGACATGTCTGGGAGAGAAAGGAGAAGGAATGGAAGAGAAAAAGAAATCAACTGGATGGGGAAACTTAAATGGGATCAGTGACGATGATAAGACCTGCGGCTTAAATGATATGAACTGCCTGGGAGACGAGGACGATAAGAGCTGCGGCTTAAATGACATGAACTGTTTAAGCGAAGAAGAGGACAAGACTTGCGGCTTAAATGATATGAACTGCCTGGGAGAGAAAAAATAACTGGCTGCTGCGGGGCTGTAATCTGATAGGCATAATCAATGGAACTGCACAGCGCAGCAGGCTTACACAGGGGCCGTCCTGGCAACGGGTGGACTGCTGCGCTGATTTCAATTATGGAGAAAGGGGAGCGTTACAGAATGAAAAAATTTATTAATGGAGTCGATCAGGTAGAGAATCAGATGATTCAGGGTATGGTAAAGGCATATCCCGGCTATTTGCGGAAGCTGGATTGCGGAAATGTAGTGGTGCGGGCAAATAAGAAGGAGGGAAAGGTGGCCTTGATCAGCGGCGGCGGAAGCGGCCATGAGCCGGCCCACGGCGGATTTGTAGGCGAAGGCATGCTGGACGGAGCAGTGGCTGGCGCCGTGTTCACCTCCCCTACCCCGGATCAGATCCTGGAGGGTATCCGGGCCATTGCCACAGACAAAGGCGTCCTGATGGTGGTGAAGAATTACACCGGTGATGTAATGAACTTCGAGATGGCGGCAGAGATGGCAGAGATGGAAGGAATCACCGTAAAGCATGTGGTGACCAATGATGATGTGGCGGTAGATGGAAGCCTATACACGGTAGGCCGCCGAGGGGTGGCAGGGACAGTATTTGTACATAAGATCGCAGGAGCCCTGGCAGAGACCGGCGCTGATTTAGACGAGGTCCAGGCAGTGGCCCAAAAGGTCATCGACAATGTACGCACCATGGGCGCAGCCATCGCCCCCTGCATTGTTCCTGCAGCCGGAAAACCAGGCTTTGAGCTGAGCGAAAATGAGATGGAAGTGGGAATCGGCATCCACGGTGAGCCGGGAACCCACAAAGAAGCCATGCGCCCAGCGGACGAAATTGTAGATATGCTGTTGGACAAGATTTTGGCGGATCTGGACTACTCTGGCAGCGAGGTGGCGGTGATGATCAATGGCGCCGGGGCGACGCCGCTGATGGAGCTGTTTATTATCAACAACCGGGTGGCGGATGTGCTGGCGGAAAAAGGGATTAAGGTTTACCGCACCCTGGTAGGGGAGTATATGACCTCCATCGAGATGGAGGGCTTCTCCATCTCCCTGCTAAAGCTGGATGATCAGATGAAGGAGCTTCTGGATGCCAAGGCAGATACCCCAGCCTGGAAAGAATAATCGTCAGAATCCGGGGCGATAACGTACAAATCCTAGAAATTTTTGGAAAGTCAGCTGTATTGAATACAGCTGGCTTTTCCGGAGTATATCAAAAAGAACAGCGCGTTGCCAGGCACAACCAGGCAGAAGCGTGAACAGGAATAGAAAATCAGCGGAGGAGAGGACAGAGGATGGCAGACAGTAAATTAGTGATGGAAGTATTAAAAAGGATCGGAGAAAAGATCGAGGAGAAGAAGGAATATCTGACAGAGCTGGATCAGCCGATTGGGGACAGTGATCACGGCATCAACCTGGCCAGAGGTTTTGGCGAGGTGGAAAAGAAGCTTCCCACTCTGGAGGAAAAGGATTTGGGAACCATAATGAAAACCGTTGGCATGACGCTGGTATCCACTGTAGGCGGCGCCTCCGGCCCTCTTTATGGCTCAGCCTTTATGAAGATTGGCATGGCTTGGGGCGGAAAAATGGAGATTAGTATGGAAGAGATTCTGGCCGGAATGGACGTGGCGGTGGAGGCAGTAAAGCAGAGAGGCAAATCCACAGTGGAGGAGGCTACTATGCTGGATGCCATGGTTCCCGCGCTGAACGCCATGAGGACGGCTGCAGAGGAAGGGCTGGAAAAGAAGGAAGTCCTGGAGGCAGGCTGCAGGGCTTCCTGGGCCGGAGCGGAGCACACAAAGGATTTAGTGGCAACAAAAGGCAGAGCCAGCTATGTCGGTGAGCGGGGGCTTGGCCACCAGGATCCTGGCGCTACCTCTTTTTCTTTTATGCTGGAAATGGTGAAGGACAGCCTGTAGGCTGCCTGTTCAAGGAAAGGATGTGATTGGTACATGGTAGGTCTGGTAATTGTCTCCCACAGCGAAAATCTGGCAAAAAGTGTGGTGGAGTTTACCTCCATGATGGCAAAGGAGGCGGTGATTGCCCCGGCAGGTGGACTGGAAGACGGAACCTTTGGAACCAGCTTTGAACGGATTCAACATGCTATTGAGAGCGTATACTCTGATGATGGGGTGATCGTCCTGATGGATTTAGGAAGCGCGGTGATGACCACGGAGATGGTGCTGGAGATGATGGAGGGGCAAAAGGTCGCTATGGCGGACTGTCCCTTAGTGGAGGGGGCAGTGATCGCTTCCATCAGCGCTGTGGGCGGAAAGAGCTTTGAGGAGATTTTGCAGGATCTGGATAAGGTCAGAGAGATGAAGAAGCTGCAGTAAGGTGTAGGACACAGAAAAATATTTGTATTTAAAATGGTAAGATGCCGGAAAGCCCAAGGAACAGAGGCTTTCCGGCATTCATCGTTTATGGGATATTTTCCCTGCTTTATAGGACAAAAGTTTCCATTGCTGCAATGCATCTATCGTCCCTTGAACCATTATCTATGATGAATACGTTCAGGACCTTAGAATGCACAGATAGCGATGTATAGGCATGTTCATTTGTAGTTCATTCTTCAATGACTGGAGTCGGGAGTGAGAGATTTTTCTAATTCCTCTAACAAATTGATAAAAGCAAGAACTGCTTTAACCTGCTCTTCATTCATTTTTTCTAACTGTGCAAGGGCCTTTTGATGAAGTTGAGATAAAGTTCAATGAACCAGCAAAACCATATCCCTAAAGGAACACCAGCTCTTTCCCGTCCACTCCGTAAAATACTGGGCCCTCCTCCTGTACCTGGGCGATTCCCCCGGTCAACTGGGCGATCCGCTTTACCGCTGCTTCTGTTTGGCGCTCTTCGGACAGAAGCTTTATCACCACCTGATCTGTGTACACAGTGTCCAGGATCCAAAGCCCCATCTGACCGGCCATATACTGAAGCTTCCCCACCGCGGTATAGTCCGATGTCACTGTCAGGATCCTTCCCTTCTGTTTTTCCAGAAGCTGGCTGGCAGAAAGCCCTTCCTTCACTGCCTGGGAATACGCCCTTACCAGGCCGCCAGTGCCCAGAAGCGTCCCGCCAAAATACCGGGTCACCACCACGCACACGTCGCAGAGCCCCTCTCCTAATAGCACGTCAAGCATCGGACGCCCTGCTGTCTGGCTGGGTTCACCGTCATCACTGCACTTCATCTGAGGCCGCTTCTCTCCGCAAATATAGGCATAGCAATTATGCCGGGCATCCCAATACTTCTTCCGCATTTCCTCCACAAAGGCCATGGCCTCGTCCTCGTTTTTCACCGGCCTTACTGTGGCGATAAACCGGGACTTTTTCTCCACGATTTCCCCTTCCCCGCCGCGATAGCATATCCGGACCATATCCCCCATGTTGATTTCCTCCCTATCCTGCTGATAATAAGATTTCCTCCATTTTACTATACCTTGCGGCATTTTGTAAATAAGGGATCTGCCTTCAGTGGACAAAGGCGCAAAACTCCTTCGGATCCCAAGCGCCAAATTTTGGCGTTTACATACTTGTGGCACAAGTATGAATTCTGTCTGCTCCTGACTGTCTTAATACTATAACGATATAGAAATTGGAAAGGGAAGGTCCATCAGAATTTGGCTGAAGTGCTTTCCACAAGAAAAGTAGGGAAGAAACCGGAAAAATCCCTTGAAATCGCAGGCATTGGGTGATATAGTAGAACACTGTGAAAAGATATAAGTGTGTTGCGTGACAGAAAGGTATACGATTTATGAAGATGAAACGAGACGATGTGAGAAATATTGCCATCATTGCCCATGTGGATCATGGGAAGACGACTTTGGTGGATGAGTTGTTAAAACAGAGCGGTGTATTCCGCGCTAATCAGGACATAGGGGAGAGGGTGATGGACTCCAATGATTTGGAACGGGAGCGTGGCATCACTATCTTGGCGAAGAATACCGCTGTATTTTATCATGGAATCAAAATCAATATTATCGACACCCCAGGCCATGCAGATTTCGGCGGTGAGGTAGAGCGGGTATTAAAGATGGTGAACGGCGTAATTTTAGTGGTGGACGCCTTTGAGGGGGCCATGCCCCAGACCCGTTTTGTGCTTCAGAAGGCTCTGGAGATGGATCTGCCGGTGATCTGCTGCGTTAACAAGATAGACCGCCCGGAGGCTCGTCCGGCGGAAGTGGTAGATGAGGTTTTGGAGCTGTTTATGGATCTGGATGCTTCTGACGAGCAGCTGGAGTGCCCTTTCCTCTACGCCTCAGCCAAGGCAGGCTTTGCCAAGAAGGAGCTGGAGGATGAGGAAGTGAATATGGAACCCCTCTTTGAGACCATTGTCCGTTATATCCCAGCTCCGGAGGGAGATCCCCAGGCGCCTACCCAGGCGCTGATCAGTACTATTGACTACAATGAATATGTAGGCCGGATTGGTATCGGCAAGGTGGATAATGGAGGATTGCGGATTAACCAGGAGTGTGTGCTGATGAATCACCATGAGCCGGACAAGTTCCGCAAGATTAAGATCGGAAAGCTCTATGAGTTTGACGGGTTGAAGCGAGTGGAGGTACAGGAGGCCGGCGTGGGATCCATCGTGGCCATATCCGGGATCAGCGATCTTCATATCGGGGATACCATATGTTCTGTGGACAGCCCGGATCCTATTCCCTTCCAGAAGATTTCCGAGCCTACTATTTCCATGTATTTTATGGTGAATGACAGCCCTCTGGCAGGACAGGAGGGGAAGTATATCACCTCCCGCCATATCCGGGACCGCTTATTCCGTGAGCTGAATACAGATGTAAGCCTTCGGGTGGAAGAGACAGATTCGGCGGATTGTTTCAAGGTATCCGGACGGGGAGAACTGCACCTGTCAGTGTTGATTGAGACTATGCGCCGGGAAGGCTTTGAGTTTGCGGTAAGCAAGGCGGAGGTCATCTATAAATACAATGAGCGGAACCAGAGGCAGGAGCCTATGGAAATTGCCTATGTGGATGTGCCGGAGGAGTTTACCGGAGCCATTATCCAGAAGCTGACTGCCAGAAAAGGCGAGCTGACTGGGATGACACCCATTGCCAGAGGCTACACCAGACTGGAGTTTACCATCCCCTCCAGAGGCCTGATCGGCTATCGAGGAACCTTTATGACCGATACTAAGGGCAATGGCATATTAAATACGATCTTTGATGGTTACGGTCCTTATAAAGGGGATTTAACCTATCGCCCCACTGGATCTCTCATTGCCTACGAGTCTGGGGAGTCCATCACTTACGGACTGTTTAATGCCCAGGAGCGAGGAATTCTGTTTATCGGGCCCGGAGTGAAGGTATATGCGGGGATGGTTATTGGCCAGAATCCTAAGGCAGAAGACATCGAGGTAAATGTGTGTAAAACCAAGAAGCTGACCAATACCCGTTCTTCAAGCGCCGACGAGGCCCTGCGTCTGGTTCCCCCTAAGGTGATGAGCTTAGAGCAGTGCCTGGAGTTTATTGACACAGATGAGTTGCTGGAGATCACGCCGGTATCCTTAAGGATCCGCAAAAAGATCTTGGATCCCACATTGAGAAAACGGGCTTCCTTTAAAAATAAATAGAGCTGCAAAATATAAGAAATCCTGTCGAGAAGTTCTGCCAGGATTTCTTTTTTTGTGGTCATAATTTCGGTTCTCTGCCCATATATTTGTTATGTGCAGCAGCCTATGGGTCTGGTAATATTTCTGAAAAAGAGGGAGATTTTAGATTTTTTGGCTGTGACGAATTGAATGGAAAGAGGAGAGAGATACTATGTCAGAAAAAATGATTGAAAACAACAAAGTGACCGTGATCGGCAAGATTGTTTCCGGCTTTACCTTCAGCCATGAAGTCTTCGGGGAAGGCTTTTATATGGTGGATCTGGAGGTGAACCGGCTTAGCGAGCAGGCCGATATTATTCCCCTGATGATATCTGAGCGGCTGATTAAAGTGGATGAGGATTACCAGGGCTGCACCATCGAGGCTACAGGGCAGTTCCGCTCATATAACCGTCATGAAGGGGTAAAGAACAAGCTGATTTTATCTGTTTTTGTCCGGGAAATTCATTTTATTGAGGAGTTTACCGATTATACGAAAACCAACCAGATTTTCCTGGACGGCTATATCTGCAAGGCGCCGGTTTACCGAAAGACCCCTCTGGGCAGGGAGATCGCAGATCTGCTTTTGGCGGTGAACCGTCCTTACGGGAAATCGGATTACATACCCTGCATCGCCTGGGGGAGGAATGCCAGATTTGCTTCTGGCTTTGAGGTGGGCTCCCGGGTGAAGGTGTGGGGCCGAGTCCAGAGCCGGGAATATACCAAGAAGCTGAGCGAGACCGAGTGCGAAAAGCGTGTGGCCTATGAAGTGTCGGTCAGCAAGCTGGAGTTTGGAGAGGGGTAAATGTAAGAAAAATGTAAGAAATGTTGCATGTTTCGAAAAAATATGTTATGATGGGCTTCGTTGCTTCGATCCACCGGTGAAGGTGGATCATAGATTCGTTGCAGGAGAATCCATGATGAAGCGCGGGCGCAGCTTGCGCCGGGGCGCTTCCAGGTATGAGGTGCATTCAGATGAAAAACGGAACGATTCAGGTGATCTGCGGTTCTGGCAGGGGAAAGACAAACGCTGCCGTGGGTAGGGCTATCCGTGCTCTGGCAGAGCAGAAAAATGTGATTATGATACAGTTCTTAAAGGGAAGTCAGGACGAGGGGATGAAGGATGTGTTGGCCCGCCTGGAGCCGGCGCTTAAGGTTTTCCGATTCGAGAAGGCCGCTGCGTTTTATGAGGCATTATCCAGCCAGGAGAAGGCGGAGGAGTGTGTTAATATCCGCAACGGGTTGAACTTTGCCAGAAAGGTGATGGCCACGGGAGAGTGCGATCTGCTGATTTTGGATGAAATTTTAGGGATCGTAGACTGCGGCATTATCAAGACCGGGGAATTGATCCAGATGCTGGAATCCCGGGAGAGCGAAATGGACGTGTTGCTCACCGGAAAGGTTTTTCCGGAAGGGCTGGAGGGCATCGCAGATGATATTTCTGTGATTCAGAAAGTTAAAGTTGACAAGGAAGAGGAAGGATGATAGGATAATAAAAAGCAAAAGAGAGTAGAGGTTGCGCTGATTATCAGTAGGCTGGCGGATGTGACGGGCACAGAGGAAGACAGCAGAAAGGAAAAGGCGCCGAAGGAAGGGAGAGGCCGTATCCTCCGACCTGGGCATGCAGTGAAGAATTGTATGACTGTCATCTGACAGGATGGAGAGCTACTTAAGAGAGAAGAAGTATTCGTACTAACCTTAAGGGCTGACAGACGTCAGCCCTGTTTTTGTACCGTATAAGAAAAAATATCAGGAGGAAAGAATATGGCAGTATTTGAAGGCGCAGGCGTGGCATTGATTACCCCGATGAAGGCTGACGGGGCGGTAAATTATGAGAAGCTAGAAGAGATCCTGGAGGAGCAGATCGCAGGAGGGACGGACGCCATTGTGGCCTGCGGTACCACTGGAGAGGCATCTACCCTGACTCATGAGGAGCATTTGGATGTGATCCGTCATACCTGCAAGGTGGTGGCAGGCAGGATCCCGGTGATCGCGGGAACGGGATCCAACTGTACGGAGACTGCCATCTACCTGTCTGTTGAGGCGGAGAAGGCCGGGGCAGACGGGGTCCTGGTGGTATCCCCCTATTACAATAAAGCTACTCAGAAGGGATTGGCCGCCCATTTTACCGCTGTGGCAAGAGCCATCAAGATTCCGGTAATTTTATATAATATTCCGGGACGGACCGGGGTGACCATTCAGCCCCAGACCATTGTGGAGCTTTGCCGAAATGTGGAAAATATTGTGGGAGTGAAAGAGGCCAGCGGCAATTTCTCCAGCATTGCCACGCTGATGAGCCTGGCAGATGGATGTGTGGATGTTTATTCTGGAAACGATGATCAGATCGTGCCCCTGCTGGCTTTGGGAGGAAAGGGCGTGATTTCTGTCCTCTCCAATGTAGCTCCCAGACAGACCCATGAAATATGTGCGTCATTTTTTGCGGGAGAGGTGAAAAAGAGCATGGAGATGCAGATTAAGGCGATCCCCCTGATCACGGAGTTGTTCCGGGAGGTAAATCCTATCCCGGTAAAGGCGGCCATGAATCTGATGGGCAAGGAAACCGGGCCTCTGAGAATGCCTTTGACCGAGATGGAGCCGGAGCATCAGGCGCTGCTAAAGAAGGCAATGGAGGAGTATGGAGGGTTACTGTAAGCCAAGTGGATATAGACGCGGCGTACTTGCATGAAAGCATCTATGGATATTTGGCGCACCTGTAGGATGAACAAGTAGGGCGATATAGCCTGAACGGGTGGTAAAGGATGGAGGAAGCAATGGTAAAAATGATAATGCATGGCTGTAATGGAGCCATGGGCCAGGTGATCGCTGGGATTGTGGAAAAGGATAAGGATATCACGATTGTAGCTGGAGTGGATATTCATACAGAAAGAAAACGGGATTTTCCGGTATATGCCTCCCTCAATGAGGTAAAGGAGGAAGCAGAGGTAATTGTGGACTTTGCTTCGGCGTCGGCGGTAGACGGGCTTCTGGACTTCTGCCAGGAGAAATCTATGCCGGTGGTGCTCTGCACCACTGGACTGACCGAGGAGCAGCTGGAGAGGGCCAAAGAGGCTTCCTGCCAGACAGCAGTGCTCCGTTCCGCCAATATGTCTCTGGGGGTAAATACGCTCCTTAAGCTGGTGGCAGAGGCGGCAAAAACATTGTCTGTGGCGGGATTTGACGTAGAGATCGTGGAAAAGCATCATAATCAGAAGATAGACGCTCCCAGTGGGACTGCGTTGGCACTGGCGGACGCGGTGAATCAGGCGATAGGAGATACCTGCCATTATGTTTACGATCGGAGCCAGAGAAGAGATAAGCGGGACGGGAAGGAGATTGGCATCAGCGCGGTTCGCGGTGGTACCATTGTGGGAGAGCACGATGTGATTTTTGCCGGAACGGATGAAGTGGTAACCTTTCATCATACCGCTTACTCGAAGGCAGTGTTTGCAAAGGGCGCCGTGGAGGCGGCGAAATTCCTGGCAGGTAAGGGGCCAGGATATTACCATATGTCCGATGTAATTGGAAATGATTAACAGATAAGCCAAATATTTTTTTCATATTTTTATCTTCTCCGCCTATACTACATGGAGAAAAGGCAAATCAGCATGAAAGGAGAAGGAGAATAATGAAAAAAGCCAAATATCTTGTAGTCTGCCTGGCTGCCGCCTTTGGGCTGTGGACAGCCGGATGCTCCAACCGGAGTGATGAGAATCAGACCCAGAGTACAACAAGCAGCACCTCTGCCGCCACCTCTGGATCAGAAACTTCCAGTTCCAGAAATCAGAACAACAAAGACAACAGTAACCGTGACGAGGGCGCTGGGGCTGGAAGCACCGGCAGCACCGAGGGAGAGACTGGGGTAATTAACGGCCTGATCGAAGATGCCAAGGACGGCATTGATGACATTATGGACGATGAGGATGGGAATAGCCGGGGCACCGGCGCAGCCAACGATGGCCAGAACGGAAGATAACCCATGGAATAGATATGCGATGGGTAGAAGAAAGCAGAGATAAAGCCGATAATCAGCGGGAAGATGAAACCATCTTCCCCTGTTTTTTTGCGCGATAGAAAATTCTCCTTGGCACGGCAAAAAACCAACGTTAATACCAATGTGCAAAACTCCTTTACTTATAGCGGATTTTGTTGTAAATTAGTAAGGTAGGTAAAAAAGTACTGTGGGATAATCCCAAAGGAGGAATTTACATGGTTCGAGCTATCGTTGGCGCTAACTGGGGAGATGAAGGAAAGGGTAAGATCACGGATATGCTTGCAAAGGAATCCGATATCATCGTCCGTTTCCAGGGAGGAAGCAACGCTGGTCACACGATTATTAATAATTACGGCAAGTTTGCCCTTCATTTGCTGCCGTCCGGCGTCTTTTACAATCATACTACCAGCATTATCGGCAATGGGGTGGCATTAAATATTCCCTATCTTATTCAGGAAATCAATTCCATTGTAGAAAAGGGCGTTCCCAAGCCCCGCATCCTGGTGTCTGACCGGGCACAGGTTTTGATGCCTTATCATGTACTGTTTGACACTTATGAGGAGGCAAGGCTGGCCGGGAAATCCTTTGGCTCTACGAAATCAGGAATCGCACCATTTTATGCGGATAAGTACGCGAAGATTGGGATTCAGGTGAGCGAGCTTTTCGACGAGGCGGTGATCCGGGAAAAAGTGGAGCAGATTTGTGAGACGAAAAATGTGCTTCTGGAACATTTGTACCATAAGCCTTTACTAGATGCGGCGGAACTTTTAGACACATGCTATCAGTATCGGGATATGATCGAGCCTTATGTGTGTGATGTATCTTCCTACCTTCACGAAGCCATCAAGGAAGGCAAAACCATCCTGCTGGAGGGTCAGCTGGGTTCGTTAAAGGATACAGATCATGGGATTTACCCTATGGTTACTTCCTCCTCTACGCTGGCTGCCTATGGAGCTATCGGCGCAGGGATTCCCCCTTATGAGATCAAGGACATTATCACTGTGGTAAAGGCCTACTCTAGCGCAGTGGGGGCAGGGGCCTTTGTCAGTGAAATCTTTGGGGATGAGGCAGATGAGCTTCGCCGCAGAGGGGGAGACGGAGGAGAGTTTGGCGCTACCACCGGCCGGCCGCGCCGGATGGGCTGGTTTGACGCGGTGGCTAGTCGTTACGGCTGCCGGATTCAGGGCGCTACAGAGGTGGCCTTTACTGTCCTGGATGTGCTGGGATATCTGGATGAGATTCCTGTGTGTATCGGCTATGAGATCGACGGAGAGGTGACGAAAGAATTTCCCACTACGGTGAAGCTGGAGAAGGCGAAGCCAGTTTTGACGACCCTACCCGGCTGGAAGTGTGATATCCGGGGCATCCGCAAATACGAGGAGCTGCCGGAGAACTGCCGGAATTATATCGAATTTGTAGAGAAAGAAATCGGCGTTCCCATCACCATGGTTTCCAATGGGCCGGGACGGGACGACATTATTATGCGGGAAGAATAAGGAAAACCAAATGCGCAGGGACAATCAAGCATTATCCCTGCGCACTTTTGTTCCATTTTAACATTAAAGGATAGTGGTTTCATCTTCATCCCCAGCGGTTCTGCCATCTTTCTCCGATTTCTCCTGCTTATTGATCAGATTCAGAAACATTTGATACCCGTAAAAAACAGCAGGAATAACCATAAGGCAGAATAGATCCGCGATTAAAAGTTTACGGGCATACTCTGTTCCGATCACTGCAAGGATCAGCGCGCCAACGCTCAGGATTCCGATTAAGATCAGGCAGATAATCGCTAAGGGGCGTTTCCATTGATTCATATGTTTCGTCCTTTCTGGTGGGCGGTACAGTAGCTCACTCTTCAGCTAGCGCCTCCCACACTTCATAAAGCTCTTCTAATTTCCCCTCTAATTCCTCTTTCTCCTGATTTAATTCCAACAGCCGGGAAACGTTGGTGTAGATTTCCTCCTGGGTCAGGAGGGCGTTAATTTCTCCATTCCGGGTTTCCAGCTGATGGATCTGCTCCTCGGTCTTTTTCAAATCATTCTGCCGTTTTCGAATCCTGGCTTGCTCTTCCCGCTGGGCTTTCCAGTCCAGCTTGCCCGCGGTTTCGGAGCTTGGGGAGATGGCTGGAGTGTTTGGTAAGCTGGACTGGGAGGAGGAAGCAGTCAGTCCGGAGAGAGGGCCAGCGGCCTTTCCGCGCTGGGCGATGGCTCCATCTTGGCCGGTGTAGACCCGGGTCAGCTCTTCCTTTTTTTCCAGGTAATAGTCATAGTTTCCCAGATAATTGATGAAGGTCTGGCCGGTGAGCTCCAGGATCCTGGTGGCGGTTCTGTTGATAAAGTAGCGGTCGTGGGACACGTAGAGAACTGTACCAGTGTAATGGTTTAGGGCATCCTCCAGGATCTCTTTGGAGGTGATGTCCAGATGATTGGTAGGCTCATCCAAGATGAGGAAATTTGCCTCACTGAGCATGAGCTTGGCCAGAGAGACCCGGCCCCGCTCGCCTCCGCTTAAGTCAGAGATCCGCTTAAAGACGTCGTCCCCGGTAAAGAGAAAGGCGGCCAGCACATTCCGCACCCGGGTATTATCCATTGTTGGGTAATCGTCCTGGATTTCGTCAAAGATGGTTTTTTCCGGATGGAGTACCTGCTGTTCCTGGTCATAGTACCCCACATGAACTTTTGAGCCGGGACGGATTTCTCCGGTATCAGCGGGAAGCATGTCCATAATGATCTTCAGCAGGGTAGACTTCCCGGTTCCGTTATTTCCGATGACGGCGATCCGTTCTCCCCGCTTGATCTCCATGTCTACATGGGAGAAGAGGGAAAGTGGCCCAAAGGCCTTGCTTAAATTCCGGATAGAGAGCACATCATTGCCGCTCTCAGTCCATGGCTCCAGGGTGATGGACATGGCATCATTGATTTCAACGGGCTTATCCAAAACCTCAATCTTAGCCAGCATTTTTTCCCGGCTTTCCGCCCGCTTTATGGACTTTTCCCGGTTAAAGGATTTTAGCTTGGCGATCACCTCCTGCTGATGCTTGATTTCCTGCTGCTGGTTCAGATAAGCCTTCATCTGGGCCTGACGGACCATAGCCCGTTTCTGGCTGTAGGCGTCATAGTTTCCCAGATAAACCTGGGCGCGGCCGCGCTCCAACTCCACCACCTTCTTCACCACCCGGTTTAAAAAGTAACGATCGTGGGCTACGATGATGACGCTGCCCTTGTAGTTCAGCAGATAATTTTCCAGCCAGGCGATAGACTCCATGTCCAGGTGATTGGTGGGCTCGTCTAACAGGATAATGTCCGGATTGGAAAGCAGAAGCTTGCCCAGGGAGACGCGTGTTTTCTGCCCTCCGGAGAGGGTGGTTACCTTCTTTTGAAATTCCTCCTCGGTAAAGCCCAGGCCTTTTAAGACACCGATGACCTCGCTTTGATAGGCATAGCCATTTTCCAGCTCGAATTGGTGATTGAGACGGCTGTATTCGGAGAGCATGGATTCTAATTCCTGGCCAGAGGCGTCTTTCATCTTTTGTTCCAATTTCCGGATCCGCTCCTCCATCTGGATAATGGGGCGCTTGATCTCCAGCACTTCGTCGTAGATAGTGCGAGAGCTCTCCAGCTCCTGGTGCTGGGCCAGATAGCCCAGGGTCTTTCCTTTGGAGACCACCACGTCCCCGGTGTCAGGGGGAATCTCTCCGATAATGATCTTTAACAGGGTGGTTTTCCCGGCGCCATTGATACCCACGATGGCAGCTTTTTCGTGTTCTTCAATGTGAAAGGAGACCTGATCCAGGATCACGTCGCTGCCAAATGCTTTTCCTATGTTATTACATGATAAAATCATGAAATTCCTCCCGATTGGCTTTTAATGTATATGTTGTATACAAAAAAATAGCGTATTAAAAAAATACAAGAAAAATAGTATTAATAGTATAATATAAACGGTAAATATTTGCAAGAATTGAAAATTCGTTTGACAACGTTTTCACACACATCTATAATAGGGGGAGAAGGATGAGGGGGTGAAATACTTGGAGCGGAAAGAAATTTCGAAAGCAGTGATTTCCAGGCTGCCCCGGTATTACCGGTATTTAGGGGAATTGCTGGAGGACGGGGTGGAGCGCATTTCTTCTAATGATTTAAGCGCAAGGATGAAAGTCACTGCTTCGCAGATTCGCCAGGACTTGAATAATTTCGGTGGGTTTGGGCAGCAGGGATATGGATATAACGTCAAGTACCTGTATGCGGAAATCGCGAAAATTTTAGGGATTGACCGGCAGCATAATCTAATCATTATCGGCGCTGGCAACCTGGGGCAGGCGATTGCCAATTATGCAAATTTTGAGAAGCGGGGTTTTATGATCAAGGGGATGTTTGATATTAATCCCAGATTGATCGGGCTGGTGGTGCGGGGAATTGAGATCCGGGGTGTGGAGGACTTGGAGAAGTTTATTGTGGAGAATGAAGTCCAGATTGCCGCCTTAACGATTCCCAAGACCAAGGCGCCAGAGATTGCAGACCGCTTGGTGCAGGCTGGGATCAAGGCTATATGGAACTTTGCCCATGTAGATCTGCAGGTTCCTGAGGATGTGGTGGTGGAAAATGTGCATTTGTCCGAAAGCCTGATGCAGCTTTCTTATCGGGTATGCAGTATGCAGGATGCAGTGACGGATAGTCATAAAGAATAAGTAAGCTTGAGTTAGCCGGCAGGCAAGGGGGATAGCCGTTTGCCTTGCTGGCTTTCTCATTTCATTTGGGAAAAATGCGCCTTATGAGATAAAATCCTAAGAAGGATGTGTTGGCTGGCGTATAAGGGATATGGCTGCTTAGGCAGCCCAAAGACGGGGATGATAGGTTTAGAGACAGGAGGGATGGGAATGAGAGCACTGCTAACAGGACAGCAGATGAAGGAGATAGACCAGATTACCATTGAGAAGATCGGGATTCCGTCTATGGTTTTGATGGAGCGGGCGGCTATGGCTGTGGCAGAGGAGGTAAAGAAGCGGTCGAAGGGGGATGAGCGGATCTGGTGCGTGTGCGGATGTGGAAACAATGGGGCTGACGGTATAGCTGTGGCCAGGATCCTTTCCCAGGCCAGCTATTCGGTAACGGTAATGATTCTGGGGGAACGCTTAAAGGGGACCAAAGAGTTTCAGCAGCAGGCAGCTATCGCAGAGAAGCTGGGGATCCGTTTGATGGATGTGGGGGACTCCCCGGAGTTTTTCCAGGTATTTTCCAAGGGCTGCGATGTGGTCATTGACGCGATGTTTGGAGTGGGCTTATCCCGGGCAGTAGAAGGGCGGTATCGGACATTTCTGGAGCAGCTTTCCGCGATAAGCCGGAAGCTGACGGTGGCGGTGGATATTCCCTCAGGCATCAGCAGTGAAGGAGGCCAGGTACTTGGGACAGCTCTCAGGGCAGATGTCACGGTCACCTTCGGGTGGGAAAAGCTGGGGACTGTTCTGTATCCAGGAAGAACCTATGCCGGGGAAGTGGTGATTGCGGATATCGGCTTTCCCAAGGCCGCATTGTCTCTGGCTGAGGAGATGGGGGCAGGCGAAGTCTGGACCTTTGCCTGCGAGAGAGAGGATGTGAAACGGATTCCTTCCCGTCCCCCTTATTCCAATAAGGGGACTTTTGGCAGGGTTTTAATCGCTGCTGGTTCGAAAAATATGGGAGGGGCAGCCTATTTCAGCGCCCTGGCTGCCTACCGGACCGGAGCCGGACTGGTGAAGGTGCTGACCGTGGAGGAGAACAGAGCCGCACTGCAGACCCTTCTTCCGGAGGCGGTGCTGGCAGTCTATGATCCGGAGCGCATGGCCAGGGAGCCGGTGTATTACCGGGAATGGCTGGAGCAAGAGTGCGGATGGGCGGATGTGGTAGTTTTAGGGCCAGGCCTTGGACGGGAGACATATGTAGAATATCTGGTGGAAATGCTTTTGACAGCAGCCTGCAGCCCGATGATTATCGATGCGGACGCATTGAATATTATTGCGGCCAATCCCCACATGACCAAGTATTTTACCGAGAATATTGTTATCACTCCCCATCTGGGCGAGATGGCCCGCCTGACAGGGGAGACTATCGGGGAAATCCGACGGAATTTGATTCTTGCGGCCAGGGAATATGCCCTTCGGTTTGGGATTACCTGCGTGTTAAAGGACGCGGCCACGGTGATCGCGTTGCGGGACGGCCGGGTATTTATCAATGTGAGCGGCAACAGCGCCATGGCAAAGGGAGGAACGGGAGATGTGCTCACCGGGGTGCTGGCTGGCCTGATTGCTCAAGGAATGGAGGAAGGGGAGAGCGCGGTGCTGGGAACCTTTCTTCACGGCGCAGCCGGGGATACTTATGGGGAAGAGAAGGGAGAGTATGGCCTTCTTGCCAGGGAGTTAGCGGACTGGATTTGGCGATAAACTGTAGGAAGAAAACTGCCCGACGGCTGGTCCGTTTGCACAGATATTAAGGAGGCGGACGATATTCATCGTCCAAAGGAGAAGAAATGGAAGAGTACAAGAGAGTATATGCGGCGATTGATTTAGATGCGGTAAAAAGCAATATGGAGGCAATGGAGAAGGCGCTTCCCCAGAAGGCGGGGATCATCGGTGTGGTGAAGACGGACGGATATGGCCACGGGGCAGTGCCTGTGGCTCAGGCAATCAGGGAGCAGGTGAAGGGGTATGCAGTAGCTACGCCAGAGGAGGGGTTGATCCTGCGTCGGCACGGCATCACAAAGCCGATTTTGGTGTTGGGCCCGGTGCCGGAGTGTAGCTATCCGGAGATGATCCGCCATCAGCTTCGCCCGCCTATGTTTGAGCGGGAGAGTGTGGAGCGGTTTCACCAGGCGGCGTTGGAACTAGGGGTGCGGGCGCCCATCCATCTGGCTGTGGACACAGGGATGAGTCGCATCGGTATGAAGCCGGATGAAGCTTCCGCGGACATGGTAAAGGGGTTTGCGGCGCTCCCTGCTATTGAGTTGGAGGGGATATTCACCCATTTTGCCACAGCGGATGAGAGGGATAAGAGGAAAACCTTGGTTCAGCTGAAGAAATACCTGGATTTTGACGCGATGCTGATCGCGCGGGGGGTGGACATTCCCCAAAAACACTGTGCGAATAGCGCCGGGATTCTGGAGTCTCTTGGCACAGGCTGCAATCTGGTGCGGGCGGGGATTTCCATCTATGGTATGTATCCTTCTGACCAGGTAGGACGGGATTCGGTAAAGCTTCGCCCGGCTATGGAACTGAAGGCCTTTATCACTTATGTGAAGACTATAGAACCAGGCACGGAGGTGAGCTATGGGGGCGCCTTTACTGCTGAGAGAAAGATGCGGATTGCCACTATTCCGGTAGGCTACGGGGATGGATATCCCAGGAACCTTTCCCAGAAGGGGTGGGTGCTGATTCGGGGAAGACGAGCGCCTATCTTAGGACGGGTTTGCATGGATCAGTTCATGGTGGATGTGACGGAAATTACCGGAGTGCAAGCGGGAGATTTGGCCACCCTTATGGGGAAAGACGGCAGCGAGGAGATTTTGGCTGAGGATCTGGCCAGACTCAGCGGTGGCTTTCACTATGAAATTGTCTGCGGTATCGGAAAGAGGGTTCCCAGGGTATATTTGTCGGGAGGCCGCATTGTGGGCAAAAAGGATTATTTTCAGGATACCTATGAAGAATTACCGTAACCGTAAATCTTTGCATATCATAATGTATAAGAGGTGAAAATCGGGCGATAATACCTTTAGAATGATGATATGGAGAGTGAAAGCGATGATTAGACGAGGCGATGTGTTTTACGCAGACTTACGGCCGGTAGTTGGCTCAGAGCAGGGGGGCATCCGGCCGGTTTTAATCATACAAAATGATGTGGGAAACCGGCACAGCCCTACGGTAATCTGTGCTGCCATTACATCGAAAATGAATAAAGCCAAGTTGCCCACTCATGTGGAAATGGACATCAGACGTTGTGATATGATAAAGGATTCGGTTATTCTTCTGGAGCAGTTGCGGACCATTGATAAGATGCGTTTAAAAGAAAAGATCTGCCATATTGATGACGGGCTTCTGGAAAAGGTAAATGCTGCATTGATGGTAAGTCTTGAAATATCTACATAGACGAACCTTGACGAATGAAGCGTAAGATGGTATGATGTTACCGTTTATTAGTGTTTACAGATGTTTTCTGTGAGTAAAAGTCAGACTTACAGGCAGTAAAAGGAGAAGAGAACATTTCATGGATGATGATTATTTGCCGCTCAGCTTGTTATTGCTGGTCGGCTTTATCTTGTTGGAGGCTTGCTTTTATGGGTTTGGCGCTGCCATACAGAGCGTGAATGCAGGAAAGCTGGAACAGGATATGGAGAACGGGAGCAGGAGGGCGGCCAGACTGCTTCGAGTAATTGACCGGCCGGGCCGGTTTGTAAATACCATTCAGATAATGACCCACTTAATCGGCATGATCACCGGGGCATATCTGCTGGTGACTCTCCGGTTTCAGCTGGAGCGGATTTTGAGTGGAAACAGTCTGCTATCCGGACGGAGGCCTTTTAGCCAGGGGCTGGCCGCTGTGGCCGCGGTTTTACTTCTGCTAGTGGTTCTGGTGAGCTTTGGAATTATTATTCCCAAACAATGCGCCAGGAAAAAGCCGGAGGCCTGGGCCTACAGGCTTTTTCCTGCCGTGATGGGGGCTGTTGGCCTGTGCCTTCCTTTAATCGCCTTGATTGACGGGATCTGCTGGCTGACCCTACGGCTCTTCGGCATGGATTTAAGTAGCGGGGAAGAGAATGTAACGGAAGAGGACATTATGTCCATGGTAAATGAAGGGCATGAGCAAGGGGTAGTGGAGGAGGATGAGGCGAAGATGATCACCAATATCTTCCAGCTCAATGACAAGGAAGCTCACGATATCATGACCCACCGGACTAACCTGAACGCGCTGGAGTGCCATATGACTTTGGGGGAGGCAGTGGACTTTATCCTGAAGGAGGGAAATAATTCCCGCTATCCCGTATACGAGCAGGATCTGGATAATATTGTGGGGCTTCTGTACATGAAAGATGCCCTGCTTTACGCAGATAATGAGGAGAACCGGGGCAAGGAGCTTGCCGCCCTTTCCGGTATTTTGCGGGAGGCCTATTTTATCCCGGAGACCAGAAATATCGATACCCTGTTCCGACAGATGCAGGAAGAGAAACGACATATGGTGATCGTGGTGGACGAGTACGGGCAGACCGCCGGAATTGTTACCATGGAGGATATTCTGGAAGAGATCGTGGGAAATATCATGGACGAGTACGACGAAGAGGAAGAGCTGATCACCCGGCAGCCAGATGGAAGCGTGGTGATCGCTGGCATGACTAGGCTGGAGGATGTGGAAGAGGCCCTCTCCATCACCTTTGACCAGGAGGATTCGGATACATATGACACCTTGAACGGATTCCTGATTTCGAAATTGAACCGGATTCCGGAGGAAGGGGAGGAATTGGAGCTGGAGTATCAGGGCTATCAGTTCCATGTGCTGAAAGTGGAAAATAAAATGATACATTCCGTGAGGGCCTGCTCCCTTCCGGAACAGGAACAGATGAAAGAAGGAATAGAATGACAATAGGACTGCTGCAAGATACGAGGGATATGCTTAATGACAGGATATTTTTGGGGAAAGCGTTGAAGATAGCCTGTCCGGTAGCTATGCAGGGAATGCTGAATACGGTAGTCAATCTGGTGGATACGATGATGATCGGTACTCTGGGCGAGACAGCCATCGCGGCAGTGGGACTGGCAAATAAGGTGTTTTTCGTGTTTAACCTTCTGGTATTTGGAGTGGTGAGCGGCGGGGGAATCCTAGCCGCTCAGTACTGGGGAAACCAGGACGTGAAAAATATCCGGAAAGTAATGGGTCTGTCGCTGATGATCGCTTTGGGGGGAGCCCTTCTTTTTTTATCCGCAGGACTTATGAATCCCATGGGAGTGATGAGCATTTTTACTGAGAGTAAGGCCAGCATCCACTTGGGAGCTGCCTATCTGACCATCGCTGTGCTTTCCTACCCATTTACAGCGGTGACCAATGTTTTTGTGGCCATGCTTCGGGCAGTGGGACAGGTGAAGGCTCCTGTGATAACCAGCTGTATGGCCATTGTAGTGAATATTGTGCTGAATGCACTGCTGATCTTCCCGGAAAGGACAGTGGCCTTGTTTGGAATTTCCTTTGTGATGCCTGGCATGGGTCTGGGCGTGGTGGGAGCCGCCATCGCCACTCTTTCTGCCAGGATTCTGGAAATGCTGGTGCTGGTTTCGGTTACCTATTATCAGAAATGGCCGGTGGCCGCCAGGATATCGGAGATGCTGGGATATTCTGGGGCGTTTATGAGGCAGTTCATCCGGACAGCCGCGCCAGTGATAATCAATGAATTTATGTGGGGGCTGGGAACCACCATGTATTCCCTGGCCTACGGCCGTATGGGGGATAATGCGGTGGCGGCCATTACCATTGCCGCCACCATACAGGATATTGTAGTGGTTCTGTTCCAGGGATTGAGCGCGGCTACTGCCGTGATTCTGGGGAATGAGATGGGGGCCGGAAAACTCAAGCAGGCGGAGCGGTATGCAACCTTTTTCTTCCTGCTTCAATTTCTGGTTACCCTGGCCGGAGCCGCGGTGATCGTGGCCGGGCGCTGGTACATGATCGGTTGGTATCGGATTACGCCCCAGGTGGCCCAGGATGTGAGTCAGCTGATTCTGATTTTTGCCGCCTATATGCCCGCCAAGATGTTTAATTACATTAATGTGGTAGGTGTGCTGCGAAGCGGAGGGGACACGAAGATGTGCCTTTTTCTGGATACCAGCGGCGTGTGGTTCATCGGCGTTCCTCTGGCATTTTTGGGCGGCCTGGTGTGGAAGCTTTCTATCTGCCAGGTGTATGCGCTGGTGCTGTTGGAGGAGATCTATAAGATGACGCTGGGATATTGGCGTTACCGGCAGAAAAAATGGTTGAAAAATCTGGCGGTGGAGATATAGGAGGGCGTTTTCCTGCCCTGTTCCAGGGCTCATTATTCATTCAACTGGACGCTGAATGTGATAATGTATAGCCGTGACACAATAAAGGTTTCTATTTCACAAATCCGCTTTATCTGGCTAAGTCAGGTAACTTCCACTGAAGCGATGGCAGCTAATTCTAGAGGGAATCTTGGGAATGCCGGACTCTGTTTATCTGAAAGGGAATCCTGGAAACACCTGGGAGGCTTCTTTGAGACGTGGGCCCTGTATTGTAGGACTCTATGTATTGCTATATTATTGAGTTGCTGGTTAAGTGAGCCGTGAAGGCCCAGTGAATTGCTGGCTAAGGATTCGCGGTGGCTTTAGGAGTCGTGAACTAGGTAGGGTGCGGCCGGTTAGGAGTCGCAGGCTGTGGGGGAGATGCGGGCGCATACTCGGCGGGGGATACGCGCCCCGTCCTCCGGGTTCCAACGGAAACGCGCTTTCGCTCGGGATGAAACGG
>CATJIO010000116.1 GCA_949740725.1 uncultured Lachnospiraceae bacterium
TGAAATTTCTAAAAATGATTTTTCCAAACATTAATTTTATTATATAACATGTCGATAAATAAGTATAGATAAAAAATGAAATTTTTCAAGGTATTGATTCATGATTCTGCCAAACATTCAGGGAAGAAGAAAGCCAGATACAGACGGCGTGGCAGGGGCCAGGCAGCGGCGGGCCGGTCAATATCAGAGTGAAAGGAGCAGATAGAAGATGGCAAGTGTATCAAGTACCAGCAGTTTAGGGAATACATCATTAAGAGGATTCGGCGGTATGGCGTCTGGTATTAACCGTGACGAGATTATCGAGAAGATGACACTGGGCACCACCACCAAGATTGCAAATAAGAAAAAGGAGATGCAGAAGCTTCAGTGGAAGCAGGATGCATACCGGAATATCAGTGATCAGATCTTGGACATCTCGGATAAATATGCCAGCTATGCTTCTGGGTCAAATCTGAAGGATCCTATGGCTTTTGCAAAGAACATTGTTTCCGTGCATGGAAAGGATGAGGCCACACAATTTATTACCGCATCAGGGACCTCAAGCTTGATTAACAATGTTTCGATTAAGTCGGTTAATCACTTGGCTACATCTACGGTAAGGCAGTCAGATTCCCACATCAGCGATAAAGGAATCATGACGAATTTATCGAACTTAAACGAAACAACCCCGGTATCAAAGGTGGAAGGCTGGACATTGGTTTTCGGAAAATGGACGGATAACCAGCAGGGCGGCCGATTAGAAAATCAGGTAAATTTCATTTTTCCCACGTCTTATGAGGTGAAGAATGATGATGGAAGCATAACAAAGGTGCGTCCGAATTACACACCCACAGATAGTAAGGGAATGGCTCAGTTGGCGGCTGATTTAAATGGTGCGTTAAAAGCATCCCAGTTAAAATATGGCGATAAGGATCTCAGCGATATTATTGAGTTTACTTACAGCTATAGCGGTTCAGGAGCTGGACCTTATGGAAATATCGGAATCAAGGTAAAAGATGGAGTGACATCCGACATAGAGATTAGCACTATGTCTAATATGCTGGGCGCATGGGGATATACAGGCTCTACAGAAGGGAAGAAGACGATTTCCTTAAGTGATTTGAATAATAATTTAAATGGTGACTTTATCGGTTCATCCATAGAGCATGTGTCGAATCTTGATCGGCTGACGGGGCAGTCCTTAACCTTCAACTATGATGGAAATCAGAAAAATATTGAGCTGATTACAAAAGAGGATGCAGCTGTACTTAAAGCGGCCTATGACGAGCGAAAAGCAAATGGTGTGTCAGATGAAGAAAATAATAAAAAGCAGATGGAAGAGATGAAAAAACTGCTTCAAGGACGTTTAGATAAAGCCTTCGGTAAGGATAAGGTTATGGCTAGTCTGGATCCTGCCAGTGGGGAGTTATCTTTTAAGACAGAAAACGATAATACCTTATCCATCGTATCGAATAACAATGGATTGTTAAAGAGCTTAGGTCTGGAATATGGATCCTCCAATAAAGTAAATATGGATGGGAAGCTGGGCCAGGGTGCATTAGGATTGAATGCAGATGATTATACAAAGAACGACGGTACGAACAGTCTGGATCTGAAAATTAATGGCGTTGCGATCGAGGGTCTTACCACATCTAGCAGCATCAAGGATATCCTGAATAAGATTAATTCTAACAAGGAGGCTGGAGTAAAGGCAACCTATGTAGACGCTACAGGTCAGTTTATGTTGGTAGCCAATGAGACAGGAGCAGGACGGGAAATCAGTCTGGATTCGAATTTGGCACAAGAGCTTTTTGGCGGATTCAAAAAAGGCGCGGATGGTAAAGTAGAGGTAGATGCTGACGGAAAAAAGACATATGTAGAAGATGAAGGGCTTAAGAAAGGACAAAACGCAGAAATTGTTGTCAGCTACGGAAACGGCGTTGATGTAACCTTAAACCGCGCCTCCAATACCTTCAATCTGGAAGGCCTGAATATCACCGTTAACGGTACGTTCAACAGTCCGGTCACCTTCAGCGCTAAAGCCGACGTAGACGGTATGGTGGAGAAGGTAAAAGGCTTTTTTGAAGAGTTCAATAAGCTGGCTACCGACATTAATAATGAGATCCGTACCCGTCCGGACAGCTCCTATGAACCGTTGACTGACGAGCAGAAGGATGAGATGGACGAAACCTCCATCGAAAACTGGGAGAAGAAGGCAAAGCAGGGCATGCTTTACGGTGACTCGGTGATGCGCGATTTGAGCATGGATATCCAGGGCATCTTTGTGAAGTTGATGGAGAATGGAGCCAGCTATGAAGACCTCAAGGAAATGGGCATCACTTACTCCGAGGACTGGGGAGATGGCGGAACTTTGGTTTTCGATGAGGCGGCATTCCGAAGCGCCATGGAGAAAGATCCAGATAAGGTATCCAATATCTTCACCGGTGGCGGTGATATGAAGAAAGGTCTGGTTAGCATTGTAGAGGATACATTTACTCCTTACGCGACAAAATACGCTTCTAAGAACCCAGGCCCCAATGGCGGATCCTACGGACGGCTTATCGAGGTTGCCGGATCTTCCAAGAAGCCTACCACCCTGATGAATAATGAGATTTATAAGCAGCTAAAGGAGATGGAGGATGCCATTGCTACCCTCCAGGATCGATTAAAGGTAGAGCAGGATCGCTATATTTCTCAGTTCACCACCATGGAGTCGCTGATTAATAAGATGAATACGCAGTCCAGCTATCTGTCCCAGATCACAGGTTAGTGTGTTGACAGAGCCGGATAAGTGGAATTTTAGGAAGGGATTCGATGAACGGATATAGTCAATATAAAGAAAAGAGTATTTATTCCATGTCAGGCCCAGAGCTGTTATTGTTGGTTTACGATGAAGCCATCAAGCGCCTGACCAGAGCGGAGATTTCGCTGCAGGATAAAAACTATAAGGATTTTGAGGACTGCCTAAACCGGACGACGAAAATCGTCCGGTATCTGGAAGATATTCTGGATATGCAGCAGCCTATCGCCTGGGATTTAAAGCGGATATATGATTACCTGGTGTATGACTTAAGCCGTGTCCGGGCAGGCAGGGAACGGCAGAAGAGCGAGATCGGCCGTATCCGCCACATTCTTTCCGAATTGAGAGAAGCGTTTGATGGAGCCAGCAAGAAGGTGAGCGATAATCACATAGTCATGGAAAAAGAAATCAGAGGGTAGGCGAGAAGATGGCACAGGCAGAGCTGGATATGACAAAAGTGATGATTCTCCTTCAAAGAAAGTGGAACGCGATTCAGGAGATGAACCGGCTAACCAGGGAGATGGAAGACACCTTTGCCCGCAATGACGAGGTTTCCGTAGATATGCTACTACAGCTTCGGGAAGACGAGATGGGGAAGATGGATCGCTGCATGGAGGAGATCTGGCAGCTTGGAGAGGGAGATGCCCAGACATATGGAAAGCTCCGCATCTTGCTCTCCTCTGACTTGACAGAGGTTGACTGGGAAACTCCGGAGGAGAAAAAGATTTATGAAATACGGCGAAAAACCCAGTCTCTGCTGGATGAGCTTCGGAAAGCAGATCAAAGGCTTAGCCAGAGAATGGCTGGTAAAAAATCTTTCTATAAGAAGTGAGAATTATGAATCAATTATTATTTGAAGGTCGTTCCCTGGTGGGGATCGTTTCCTCGATGGTCCGCCAGGATGATCTGCGGATTATCCATAGCCGCCTGGATTGGGAGAGGATGTTCCGATTGTCTGACTTCCACAGGGTGGCCAATGTGGTTTATCTTGGGATTTTAGGGCATGGGGATGCCCTCCCAGAACGGTGGAAGGAGCGCTTTTTTGAGAGGTATCAGGAAGCGCTCCTCTTCGGCGAGAACTGCAGGGAGATGACCCAGGAGCTTTTATCTTGGCTGGACATGCGGGAGATTTCCTGTACTTTGCTTACCTACGAGTATCTTCGGGATTTTTACACGCTCCCGGAGATGGCGCAGAATAGCGTACTGCAGATTCTTCTGGATGAAGAGAACTATTTTTTGGCGAAGGGATATCTGGTGGATCTGGGATATGAGACCGACCAGACTTATAAGGGATTTGGGGAGAGAATGAAGAGAATAGCAGGCATATCGGTTATTCTCTATCACACCTTACCTTATAGGACAGCAAAATACAAAAAATATATGACCAGATTGGTGGAGACAGCTTGCATTAAGGAACCCTATCAGTATATCCGCATGCTTCCGGAGGAAAGTGAATTCATCTACCGGATGGCGGGCGCGGCATACCGTTATGTATCCGATGAACTGACCATCCGGGAGGTTTTGGATCTTTTTGTTTTTCATCAGGCGCGTCGGGATGGGATCAATATGGAAGCGGTTCAGAAGCGGCTGGAGGAGTTTCAGATTACTGAACTGGCGGAAAAGATTCTCCGGATTGCCTATATGTGGTTTGGGGACAAGAAGGATAATTATTTTACTACTCAGCCAGAGGACATGGCTTCCTATGATGTGTTGGAAGACCGGATTTTGACAAAGGGGATTATTAACCATGAGTCTGATCCCCAGGCTATCCGGCTTCAGAATTTACTTCAAAAGGAGCTCGACAGAGAGCGAAGAGGCGAAGGGAGAGAGCTGCGGAAGGAGAAGATTCAGAGGTATATTAAGGAGATTATGCGGAAGGTGCGGTGGGTATTCCCGGATTTTCGCTATATGGCTTCCATTTATCCAGTGCTGGAGAAGCTTCCTATCTTGCTTCCCTTCTTTTGGACACTTCGAGGCGCCAGGCTTTTAATGCGTGTATTTCGGTGAATATGAGGAAGGGCTCTATGCTTCCTGAAGGATAATGAAAAGCTCTATGATGAAAGCAATTTACTTTCATCATAGAGCTTTGTTTGATTATTGAGATATCCCCTCTTCTGAGGTGGAGCTTTGCTCTTCCGGCGCATTTTGCCTCTGTAGGATGGAGTGAAGCATCCAGACAGAGCCAATATCCGGGGAGAGAGCAGTCTTATTGGTCTGCTCTGCTTCGGAAAGTTCCTCGCGGAGAATGGAAATTTGCTTCGGCGCGTCGATTGCCAGGCGCACACCATCTGCCGCGCATTCGATTACCGTGATGCGGATATCTTCACCAATTAAAAGACTTTCATTTTTTTTTCGTCGAAGTATCAGCATAGGGTCACTCCTGTTCCTGGTTATTGATCGGGGCAGTAATCGATGGGAAGGAACGCAGCTTGTGGCGATATCCGTACTGAGGATTCTTTAAGATCACCTGCATTCCATGACGAGTGGTAGGATTAACCACCAGGGGACATTTCAAATTTACAGTATTTTCCAGATAGTCGCTCTGAACCACACAGATCGCATAGTAGGACAAATCCCCACTGTCTGTCACCTTTAAGCAGGAGAGCTCTTCACTGGCCAGCTGAGGGGCATAATCCGGATAAAGGAAAAATGGATTAATCAGCACGAAGACCACATGGATCTCTTCTACCGACAACATTAAAAGGATGGAATCATCTGACTCCTTCATGCGCAGAAGCAGGTAACGGGTCAGATGAGAAAAGCCAAAGATTCCGTCAGGGAAAATCAGCAAATCTTCCTCAGCATAATCTACTGTGCCATAATCAGTTTGTATTGTCATACAGTCAAAACTCCTATGTGAATAAATTTACATTTCCGCCTGAATTATTCATCGGGGGAAGATAATTGTAGCCGCCGAGATATTCCACATGAACCTGAGGCCTCTGGGTAATGATTGTCATTACCATGGGAGGAAGATAGGTCAACTCACCCTTCGCCACCCGCATCTCAAAAGCTCCCCGCTCCGCTGTATAGGATGTGCCAGGATTCATGGAAATATTCTGGCCGGGGGTAGCGGAAACAGCGGAGACAACAGCAGTAGTCACCGCGGGATCCGTCAGCGTGCTGGCCAGAGCATCCGAGGAGGATGCTGACAAATTTGCAGATGCCGAGGCGGTTTTCGCGGGGTTCGGCTGAGCAGCTATGGCCTGAGCTTGCCGTGTTGCCATTTGCTGGAAGGAAGTGTTGGAACTGCTTTGAACCTGCGGCGTAACATTGACATTGGAACGAGAAGAAAATGTACGATTTATCTTGGCAAGCTCTTCCACAGAAACAGAGCCGCGGGAAGCAGAGGCCTGCATCGTCCGATGTCGGGCCAAAGCCTTCCTTCTTTCAATATCCACGGAATTAGAATTAATCAATCGGGCATTTTGCGTGTAACGCATAATCCGGATTGGATCCGATGTGATCTTAATAAGCGGTTGCATACATAAGCCTCCTTTTGCCTGCGTGTTTCCTCCAGAAACACATAAGTTACAGTTAATCAAGTCATAATCGCAAAGATCCGCCGCCGGATAGGCGGGCTGATTAACGCATAAAATCAAAGAGAGAAGATGACAAAAGCTGGGATCCTACCTTTAATGCCGCATTATAGGAATACTGATTGTTGTACATCTCCATAATCGCCTCATAGGGATCTGCACCCCAAACATCACTGTACTGTTCCGTCAGATTATCTGCGGCAAGCTTCAGCTTAGCATCCATATCCTCCATAAGCTTATATTTCGTTCCCAAATCAGAGAAGAAGGTGCTGGTAGTGTACTCTGCCTGAGTCATATCAGAGATGACTGTTCCTAAAACATCATGCATTTCCTTTTGCGCCGCTTCATACTCAGGAGTATTTTCCGCCTTCAGCTCTTTATCGATGGCCTGTACTGCCTGGCCAATTAAGCCTAAGGGCCCTTTGGCCAAAAGTCCCATAAGTTCACCGCCCAGCTTTGTGGGATCGCTGTTCTTTACCGCGTCTGTGGTGATACCAGCTAAGACATTTAAACCAGAGGTATAGGTGTCCAGAAGCGTAGCCCGATCCCGGATAGTGCCATAGCCAATATCAAGAGGGCCTTGTTCGGACATAGCGCGGATAAGATCTTTCTCAGCATCCGCTTTTGCCTGGCCAGTTAAGGGAGTCCATTCGCCGGTTGTTGCATCTTTTTCTACTAAGGAATAACCATATTCACCGGTTTTTTCGTCCTGCTTTAGCTGCATGTTAAACTCTACCGGTGTTTTCGTTGGATCATCCGGGAAGATATGGGAGAAGGTAAGGACGCTTCCATCACTGCTCAGAGAGAAAGGTGGATTGGACACGTCATTGCCACCAAACACATAAAAGTCCTGATATTGACCATTCAAGTCGTTAACAACGGAATGCATCTTTTGCAGAAGATCGTCCCGAAGGCTTGCCAATGCAGAGCCAGTGGTAGTGTCGGTTCTGGCATACTGAACCTGCTGTTTGGCTTTCTTTAAGATATCATGGATATCACGAACCTGTAATTCCTGCTGATAGATACGGTTCTGAACATCCTTGATTAAGGACTTTTTGCTCAAGGTATCCAGATATTGATTGTCAATTTTCTTGCTTTGGTAGTAAGCTAAGGGATTCTCGGCAGCAGACTCATACGCCTTGGAGCTGGAAACCTTGTTAAAACTTTTAATTAATTGAGAATGTACATTATTTGCAGATGATGTAAATTTTTTATAAACAGATGCATTAGTTACACGCATAAGATTACCTCCTTGTGTTCCCTGCAAGGACAGAGACACACATCACATATTGAATAGAATTCTGGAAATTACCGTGAAGCCAGGAAGCCTCACGGTAATTGGATTATGAATTAACGTCCTACGACGCCGGTATTATTGATTAAGATGCTCAGGGCTTCGTCTAAGGTAGTCATCAGACGGGATGCTGCCCCATAAGCAGACATATACATCATCATATTGGATGCTTCCTCATCCAGGCTGACACCAGAGATAGAATCCCGGGATGCTTGGATACCATTGAGCACAGTGATATTGGTTTTTAATGCGCTCGCATTGCGGGAAGAATCATTGGCCAATATGGTAGAGGTATAGTTCATAAAGTCAGAAAAGGAGTTATTCTTTAAATCACAGTCAAATTGAATCGGTTTGCCGTCAGCGCCGAGTATATTCGTATAAGGATAAGTGGCGCTCATTGCCTCCAGCATATTTACAACCGTGTCATTGGAATTACCATTTTCCTTTGCTGTGGTGGATAACTTTACATTACCATTGATCCATTCCGTATTAATGCCGATATTCGCGGCGGTAATGTTCTGGGAAGCAGCCGGATCAGTCATATCTGCAGCGGTACGGTCTACAAGGAGAAATTGCTTATCTTTTGTAGCTGGATCGTTCGCCCCGTCTATGTTGATCTTATTCATTACCTCTGCGAAACCTCTGGCTAAGGTATCCAGCTGGTCGCGATAATAATCATATCCCTTTACTGCATTTAATCCAGGCGTCTTGCCATCCTGCCACAACATATCCAGGCTGGCCTGGATGGAACCGGAGTCCTCGGCAAAATAAGCTGTCTTCCCTTCCAGATTCCCGCTGGAAATCTCTACTGTGGTGGGAGCAGTACCTGCGCGATCAGCGGCAGATTTGGCTTCGGTAAAGGTGATTTTTACGCTGGAGGGATCAAGATTCTCTGAGCTGGGATAAGGATTACCGGCAATATCCTTTGCCTCGATGACCAGCTGGCTGTAATTCTCATCCTTAACACCTTCCGTACCATCAATGAGCGTAAGCCGTTGGGTGGCGCCTGTGTCATCCTTATATAACATCTCCACCTTCAGGTCATCCGGCCATTCCTTTCGGAAGAGGGCATTCCCCTTGCCGTCATACTCGAATCCCTGGTGGGCGGCATCCTTATAGTAGGAAATCTCGATGGGGATATAGCTAGCCAGCTCATCTAAGAGTACATTCCGTTCGTCCATCAGCTCTAAACTTGGCTGCCCGGCGATCTGATTCGTCTTAATCTGACGGTTTAAATTTCCGATCTGCATCAAGATATCATTTACATTCTGTATGGCGCCCAGCTCATTCACATTGCTTCCATCCAGCTTAGAGTATTCGGACTTCTCCGCCTCGTCGATCTGCCTGGAAGCATCGTTTAAGAGATTGGTCAGGGCCTTCATCCTGGAACGCAGCTCCGCCTCGTAGATAGGGTCGTTTACCTTACCTAAATCATGGATGCTGGTGAGGGCGGCCTGGATATCATCGAAGGCGTAGCGAATCCCCATAACCTCGCTCTCGTCAAAGATGTCTGACAGCCGATCCAGAGACTGCTGCATGGAGTCGGTGTAGCCGGATTTCTTAATTTGGTTCCGGTACTGGATATCCAGATAAGGGTCGCGGATCTGGGTCACCGCATCCATGTGTACGCCGAAGCCCACCACCACCTCAGAACCGTTGGAATAGTGAGAGACAGGATGGGTGTAATTTACGCTGGATGTCTGCAGCGCTTGGCGGGTATAGCCCACGGTGTTCATATTTGCAAGATTCTGGCCGGTAATGTCAAGACGCTTTTGATTCGCCTGTATGGCGGAGAGAGCGGTGGAAAAACCGGCAAAGGTTGCTCGTATCATACATAATCCTCCAATTTCTATACGTATCGATCTTTCATTTTAGAATGAGGCGGGGCATTCAGGCTCACATCTCCCGCATTATCGTAGGAAGAGCCGCCCTGATGGGCTGCCATGGCCTGAATCTGGTGGAGCCGCACCTGGATAATCTGCTCTGCCGCCTTGCGGGAGTGCTCCAGCTCCTGCAACGCCTGCTCAAGGGCAAGAAACAAAGGCTCCAGCTTCGTCCGCTGTCTCAGGGACGCCTTATCCAGGATCTGCCGGAAAGTTAAGGACTCCCAGCCCAGCTCCCTGGACAGCCGGGCGCGCTTCTGTTCCAGGCCTCTCAGCTTTAAGATGAGGGCCTGTTCTTCCTGGATATAGCCGTCCATTAATTCATGATGCTTCTCGGAAGCGGCGTCCGCCTTGGCTGATTCAATTTGTGAAATCGAGGAGGACAGGCTGGTGAGCTCTTCAATAACCGTGGTAAACTCCTCGAATTGTGTCTGTGTAGTCTGTTCCATAAAATGCGTGGAAACTCCTTTCTAACTTAAGCCAAGCAGCCTGCCTGCGATTCGCTGTGCATTGGGCTGATAGGCGCCCTCGGCAATCCGGCGGCTGAGATCCTTGACCCGCTCTGGACTGGCGCCATTGCCAATCTGGGCAGCCGTCCGCTGGGCCAGCATCCGTGCAAAGCTTTCCTCGTCGTCCTGAGCGGCCTGGGGCTTCCGGATGTTTACGGTGTCATAGTCCCCTTTTGTCTTCTCTGTACGGGGGGTATGTTTGCTCTGCGTGGTAACCTGGGGCCGGTAGCCGGTATTTTTTAAAGGTTGAAATGTGATATTCATAAACGGCCTCCCTTCTTAAAAAATACAGAAAAACTCTGTATATAAACATGATTTATATTATAGTTTATCGGCACGATTTGTCAGAGGATAAGACAGACGGAAGATTTTGACGAGAGAATTTCCGGATTCCTTTGCTGCGCTAAAGGATTCGCGATGTTTTTCTATACTTAAAATTTTCTGACAATATTTACAAATTTAAATTCCATCTTGTGCAAAAAGAAAAAAAATAATATAATAGAATAGCCATAAAGGTTGCAGATTTCTAATATCAAAGTAGAAAGTGCCGATATACTTAAAATAGGTACTTTTTTGTGAATAATTGGTGAACAGGGGTAGAAAAGGCTATGGCAAATATTTTACAGGTAACGCCGAATCTGAACACGGATAACCGCAATATTCTCAATCCGCAGGATCCCAGGAGCAATGCGAATAATCCTGCGATTCATAATCCGGTGGACCCCACCCGTGTGGTTCGGGCTGACGGCAGGGACGGAGAGCAGACCGGGAACGCCGGGCAGGAAGATTTATTCAGTGCCATTAACTATGAGAGCAATTACGGCGCGTTTATTAAGGGCTTAGGGGAGGGCGGCGATCTGGCCGCTGCCATGGAGCGGCTGCTGTATTCGGATATGGCTGGTCTCCAGGGAGCAGAGCGGACTGAGGTAGGCGCGCTGGTGGAGAAGCTTCTCCTTTCTGTGCGCATGGATTCCCCTCAGGAGCTGGTGGACTTTCTCCAGGGCCAGGGAGATGTGCAGGCAAGATTTACTGGAGATTTCTTTAATCAGCTCCGGTCGATCATGGCGCAGAATCCGTCAAAGAGCCTCTGGGATGCGGCACTGTACTTTTTAAAAGGGTATAATGATTATACCTCCGGGGCCCATCTCCTGCAGCAGATGCGCTCCCTTACTGGGGATATCGAGCAGCTGCTCCTCCGATCTTACCGGGAGGAGTTTAGGGATCTGACGAATCTGATGAACTGGCAGGCGGAGAATGGGGATACGGCGCAGAATACAGGTATACTGAATAACCGTCTGATCCCGTTTCTGGCTGCTTATGTTTCGGGAACTCATGATTATGGGGCAGTGCGTGAGGCGGCAATGATGCTGGTATTCCAGGCGGTCCGGTATCAAAACGGGCAGAAAAAGGGCATTGAGAAGCTCTTTGAGAACCTGCTAAACAGCCGGGGCTTTGCCAAGTTGTTTAAGGGGGATACGGAGGCGGCCTTAGAGAGCCTCTTAAAGGCCGGATCCAGACAGATGCAGCGCCCTACAGATGGGGTTTCCAGCTGGCTGGCCGAGATCGAAGGAGGGAATCCCCAGGCGCAAAGCGCCCAGCGGGATTTCGCTGATGGAATTGCCAATCTCCTGCTGAAAGGGGCCAACGGCCAGGCAGGGCTGGAGAATGTCCAACAGTTTTACAGCATTATGAATGGTATGCTGCTTAATGAAAGCGTATTTATGCCTCTGCTCCACTTCTTACTTCCCTTTCAGTATGAGGAGAATAATGTAATGTCCGAGATGTGGGTGGATCCAGATGCCAAGAAGGAGAACGGAGAGGACGGAGGGCGAAAGATCAAACTATTTTTAAAGTTTGACATCCAGAATCTGGGGAAATTTGAGCTTCTGATGACCATGTTGAACCGGGAATCAAAAATGGAACTGATGGTTCCGAGGACTTTGTTAGACCAAAATAAAAAGATTCAGACCGAGGTTTCTGAGATTTTAAAGAGGAATGGCATCCGCTTGAACCAGCTTATGGTGCGGGAACGGGTGCGTGACCGGAGAGTGGACGAAGTATTTCCGGAGATTCGGGAAAAGGAGAGAACCATTAATGTCAGAATTTGATGATTTAATGCGCCAGAAAGCGGTGGCGCTAAAGTATAATCCGGAGAAGAACGGGGCGCCGGTTATCGTGGCTTCCGGTATGGGGTACATGGCGGAGCGGATTACGGAGACCGCCATGGAGGCGGGAGTCCCGGTTTATGAGGATGATTCCCTGGCCACGCTGCTGACCCAGCTGAAGTTGGGAGCGGAGATTCCGCGAGAGCTGTACCAGGCGATTGTGGAGATCTATATCTATTTCCTGGGATATGTGCCAGGGCAGGAGGAGATGGAGGAGGCCTTGGAGGGAGAAGAGGCAATTCAAGAGGAAGAAGAACAGTAATGGAGGTTTTGACAATGGTTCAGAAAATGAGACGATGGAGCGCGCTGCTTCTTACCGGGCTGTGGCTTTTGTCTGTGCCTTTGGAGACGCTGGCTGGGACGAAGCCGATAAATACGGTAAATATAAAGGTTTCCTCCAAGTTGGAGGTGGGCAGTAGCCTGCCGGAGATCGAGATCGGCAACGGGAGCGCCTCGGACGGTAAGGTGGTGGTGAGCCAAAGTGGTTCCCATTATACCGTTACAGAAGCAGAGTGGGTGGATAAGAATACCAAGGAGGTCACTCCGGCGGATGAGCCCAGGATGCGGGTGGTGCTGGAGCCAGAGGATGTAAGCGAATATTATTTTCTGGCCAGCTATAAGGAATCTAATGTAAAGGTCAGCGGCGGCACCTTTGTCTCTGCCAGACGAGAGGGGGATTCTCTGGTGGTGACCCTGCGGGTGAAACCAGCCAAGGGGAGTTATGACGCCCCCAAGGATGCCTACTGGAATGAGCGGAATCTGGGCGAGGCCAAATGGGAGCAGTCAGAGAGTGATTCCGGCTATTACGAATTGCAGCTGTACCGGGACGGCAAAAGTGTACATAAGGTGTCCAAGACATCCTCCAGATCTTACAATTTTTATCCCTATATGACCAAGGCGGGAGACTATAGTTTCCGGGTGCGCACCATTCCTGGGAATGAGACTCAGAATAAATACGGCAAGCGCAGCGACTGGCTGGAGTCCGGGGAGCTGCAGATCACTGATCGCTATGTTTCCGACGGTAAAGGCCAGCAGAATGCCAAACCTTCCGTGGAGAAGGGGACAGAGGATACCGTAGGCTGGTTCAAGGAAGGGAATATTTGGAAATATCGCTATCCTGACGGAAGTTTGTGCCAGAATGGCTGGAGCCAGATTAACGGGCTGTGGTATTACTTTGACAGCAACGGAATGATGGTTACTGGATGGCAGCTGGTGGGAGGCGAGTATTATTACCTTCACAATAACGGCCAGATGGCTTTGGGCTGGAATAAGATTGATAATCACTGGTATTTCTTCCGGACCGAGGAGGAATACCCACATCCTACAGGGAGTATGGTGTCTTCCGGGTGGCGGATCATCGGGCCCTATTACTACTATTTTAATACAGACGGCAGCTTGTTTACCGGTTGGCTGCAGCTGAATGGGAAATTATATTATCTGAATACCCTGGACAACAGTCTTATGGGAGCCATGTTCACTGGATGGATCCGGAGGGACGACAAGACTTATTTCGCGGATTCCAATGGCGAGATCATGCAGGGCTGGTGTAAGATCGACGATCTGTGGTATTACTTCTATCCTGGTTCCGGGGAGATGGCCCATGATACGCAGATTGAAGGAATGATCATCGGATCCGACGGCGTATGGCGGGAGTAGCTCTGCCTTTGCCAGTACGGCCAAGGCAGTAGGCGAGCGGCGACGGCGGATACAGGGCGATATAGACAGCAGGAGGAGAGAAAAGATGAATCATGTTTTGTTAAAGCGGGCGAGACGGTGGACAGCCGCTGGCTGCGCCTGGATGATGGCGATGACGCTTCTTTTCAGTAATGGGGAGATTAAGGCTTATGGGGCCAATAATTCCAGCGTCATCGAGAGTGTGACCGTGAATGTGAAGACCACCTATGGAGAGCCGGAGGAAATTCCCCAGCCGGAGATTACGGTGAGCGGTACTGGCTGTTCTCTGGGAGATATTCAGTACCAGACGGACTATGACCGGTGGAAGCCGGGAAAAAAGGTCCGGATCGAGCTGACGGTTAATGCAGAGGAGGGAAAGGTATTTCCGGTTTCCCTGACCCGATCTCAGTGTAAAGTCACAGGAGCGGATTTTGTGTCCGCCAGGGCTCTGGATGACGGAAGCTTGCAGGTAAAGGTGAATTATAAGCCGGTTACCGTGCTTGGTGATACCTCCAAGGCGGGCTGGAGCGCAAAAAACAGCGGCCGGGCTGTATGGCGGAGCGTGGAGTATGCCCCTGGATATTCTCTGGTGCTCTACGGGGACGACAAGGTAGTGAAGCGTCTGACCCTAGATACCAATTCCGTGGATTTGACGGAGTACATGAAGGATGATGATAAGACATATACCTATGAGGTGAAGGCGATTCCCCGAACCTCGGAGGAGAAGAAGTATTTAAAGGAAGGAAATTTTGTCGCGTCTACAGAATCTGAGCTGGATTGGAGCGGGGTGGAGGATGTGGGCACCCATGACGGCGGTTCGGTGAAGGGAAACAGCTATGTCCTGCCTAACGGTAGCAAGGAGACCAATATCTGGAAGAAGATTTCTGGCGTCTGGTACTATTTCGATCAGAGCGGAAATATGGCCAAGGGCTGGCAGGCCATTGATGGCTTCTGGTACTATATGGATGCTGCCGGCAGGATGCAGACCGGCTGGATCAATCCAGATGGAAACTGGTATTATCTGCTGGAGAGCGGCGGCATGGCTGTGGGTTGGCTGCAGCCAGAGCCGGGGATCTGGTATTATCTGGACGGATCTGGAAGGATGTGCCGGGGCTGGAATTTCATCAATGGGAAATGGTATTACCTGAACCCGGAAAGCGGCAGGATGCACACAGGCTGGTTGCTGGAGAATGGCCAGTGGCGTTATCTTTTCAGTGACGGCAGTATGGCGGTGAATGGCCTGATCGACGGCTGGAGGATCGGTCCAGATGGGATCGCTGTGCCTCAGTAGCGTGACGGCTATCAATATAGATGATGAATAGGGAGAATAGGAGTAGATACATATGGGATTAGTAACATCCGTATCCGGTTTGGAAGGTTTAAATCTTCAAAAAGGGGGCTCTTCCCGGACAGAACAGAGGGAGGATGCGACCTTTCAGTCTGTATTTAAGAGCAAGATCAACAGCGGTTCCGAAAGTATGGACGCTATTTTCGAGGAGGCGGCAGCCAAATACAATATTTCCGTGGATCTGATCAAGGCGGTGGCAAAGGCAGAGTCCAGCTTTAACCCCAACGCGGTTTCCAAGGCGGGAGCCATCGGCGTGATGCAGCTGATGCCTGCCACGGCCCGCTCCCTAGGCGTGAGTAATCCTTACGACGCCAGGCAAAATATCATGGGCGGGGCCAAATATTTAAAGGAAAACTTAGACCGGTTTAACGGGAATGTAAGCCTGGCTCTGGCCGCTTATAATGCTGGCCCAAACAGCGTACAGAAATATGGCGGGACCCCGCCATATAAGGAGACGCAGAATTATGTAAAGACGGTTACCTCCTATATGAATGGGGCGCCGCTTTACTCCGGAAAAATGGTTTCCACAGATCTTTCTTATAGCCAGCAAGGGAGCTACAGCCAGCTGGCTGGCCTGTACGGATATGGAAGCCTTTACGGGGGATCTTCCAGTCAGTTATCTAGCCTGTACGGATATGGAAGCATCTACGGGAATCAGCTGAGCTATGGCGGAGGCGACGCCATGGGAATGCTGCTGAGCTCTGCCTCAGTGGGTGAGGACGGAGATACAGTGACCATGAGCAAGGAGAACTATGCCAGCCTGATCCAAATGCTCCGCCTTCAGATGATGATGAATGCCAGCCGCGAGGTAGGGTCCATCAATATATAGACAGGAGAGGGGATAGGGATACATGGTATTAAGGGATTGTGAAAATTGTCTGGTGTATGGGACGGATAACCGCCCATTGGCAAAGGCAAGAGTGGAGCTATCCGGCGAGGAGAGGATCCGCCTGTTCTTTCGCTACAGCAAACTGCGCAGTATTCGGGTGAAAACCTATACGGACTTTTATGATGGCCAGCAGGGGGTGGTTCGATGCCAGTGTGAATTAGTGATTCAGAAGAACCATGAGTCCACCAGGCTTCAGGAGCCATGGATGGCGGAATGTACCATTCTCAAGGTACAGGATACCTTCCAGCGCCAGAAAGATCTGCGGGTGAAGGTAAAGATTACTACGGAATTCACCTCAGAGAGCCGGAAGTATTTTTCTGGAAGGATCGAGAATGTGAGCGCCGGCGGTTTATTTTTGGTGACTTCCCAGGTATTGGAAAAGGGGGAGCATTTTGTCTTCCGAAACCAGTTTTCCCAGGAAGCCTTCCAGATAGAGGCGAAAGTTCTGCGGGTAGGGGGCTTGATAAAGGGAGAGTACAGCTATGGCTGTCAGTTTGTGGGATTGTCTATGGACGCAGAGGCTGCGATCCGGAAGTTTGTCTACACAAAACAGAAGGAAAAACAGAATGTGCAAAGGAACCGAGGGCTGTGAAAATAAATCTGGTGATGATTGTCAGGAATGAGGAGCGATCGCTGAAACGGTGCCTTGAGGCAGCTAAGCCTTTAGTGGATCAAATGATTGTGGTGGACACAGGATCGGAGGACAGGACAAAGGAGATCGCAGAAGAGATGGGGGCATTGGTTCAGGAGTTTTCCTGGGTTAATGACTTTTCTGCTGCCCGCAACTATGGGTTAAGTCTCTCGGATGGGGACTGGAATCTGATTCTGGATGGAGATGAATATGTGCGGGAGGGTGACCGGAGCATACTGGAACAGGCCTTGAGCAGCCGGAAGGGAATGTGGATTGGCGGCATTACCCGGTATGATCCCTACCATGATGGGGAGGGAACCAGTGTGAGCACCTCTGTCCTTCCTCGGCTCCTTCCCAGAGGCGTCCGCTACCAGGGGATGATCCACGAGCAGCCGGAGGGGAATTATCCTTGCTATCCGGTACAGCTGTCTGCGGATCACGACGGCTATCTGGTGGCGGATAAAGGGGAGCGGAATCTGGCTTATCTCCGCCAGGCGGTGAAGGAGTACCCGGAGGACGGCTATTATCAGTTCCAGATGGCATCTACTTTGCGGAATTTAACGCAATTAGAGGAAAGTCTGCCCTATTTTCGGAAATTTTATCGGATTTCCAGAAAGAGGGACAGCTATCGGGCCGGCGGCGTGGTGCTGTACCTCTATACCTTGCTGGATCTGGGGACCCCGGGGTGTCTGGAGGAAGCAGGGGGAATTGTGGATCAGGAGGAGCAGTATCTGGGAAACTGGTCGGATTTTTGCTTTGTCTGCGGGCTCTTTTATATGAAGCGGGTCCTGTCGGATGTGAAAAAATATTACCATCTCCTACCCAGGATCGAGAGCAGCTATCAGAAATGTTTAACGTTGGGGGAACACCCAGAGCTTGGGGGAGTGGTGGGGACTGGTTCCTTTAAGGCGGCCTACAATCTGGGTGCCTGGTATGAGGTATCTGGCCAGAATGATCGGGCGGTTCAGTACTATACCTTGGCGGCAAAGGAAGGCTATGAGCCGGCGAAGGCGCGGCTGAAGGAGATCGCGCGCTGACCAGATGAAATTCATCCAGCTGAATTCCCCCGGCGCCATGGGATCAGCATATTAGCTTGGTAAGCTAGATGAGCGGAAACCTTCTGGAAATCACAAAAGGTCAGGAGAACGGAAAGAGGGTGGGAGAAGCCATGGGAGATCAAATCAGACTTTCTCAGTGTATGATTGTGAAGAATGAGGAAGGAAATATAGAGAGGGCCTTATCCTGGGGCCGTGAGATTATGTGGGAGCAGATCGTGGTAGATACTGGGAGCACAGATCGAACGGTAGAGATCGCCGAGAAGTTGGGGGCGAAGGTGTGCCACTTTCCCTGGGCCGACGACTTTGCCGCGGCGAAGAACTACGCCATCCAACAGGCACAGGGAGATTGGATTGCGTTCTTGGACGCGGATGAGTACCTTCCTCCGGAGGAGGTGAGGAAGCTGCCTGGGATCCTTGCCAGGCTTGCAAGAGAAAAATATCATGCCCTGGTTGCCAGCTGGGTCCAGGTGGAGGGGAATGAGGTACTGAAGACAGAGGGAGAGAGCGGACTGGGATGGCGGGAAAATGTGAAGGCGGATGGAAGCCGGGGCTTTTCCTTAGCTGGAACGCAGATCCGTTTTTTCTGCCGTCGGGGAGATCTAAGGTATCGGGGAAGGATTCATGAGAAGCTCTACCTAGAGCGGGGAGAGTTGCGGCGATACGATGGAAGCCGGGAGTTCTCCATTCTTCATACCGGCTATACGGATTCGGAGATGGACGAAAAGAAGAAAGTGGAGCGCAATATCGCCCTGATCAAAAAAGAGTTAGAAGCCCGTCCCGATGATTATCAGATGATGACCTATCTGGGGGATTCTTATTTTCAGCAGCAGAGGCTGGGGGAATCAGCCCACTGGTATGAGCAGGCGGCTCTTCATCTGCCCAGGCATCTGGATGAGAACAATATCCAGGGGGCAATGATTTTTAAACATCTTTTCGTGATCTACATGGACGAATCCTTTCAGCTTCATTTCCCCGATGCCCTTGCCCGGGCCAGGAAAGCATATGAGCAGGCGATTCGGCGTTTTCCCAAAGATGGGGATTTTGACTATCTGATGGGACGGGGTTATGCAGGCCTTGGACAGTACGAGGAAGGAGCATTCCATCTCAGCCGGGGGATCCAGCTGCTGGAACGGTATGACAGCAGAAGCGGGGCTGTGCTCCTTGCCAGGAATCTGTTAGAGGCCTGGGAACGGTTAACCCGATGCTACTTTGAGACCGGGAAGCTGGAGCAGTGTGCCAACACTGCTGTCACGATCCTCCGGGCGGACCCATGGCGGGAGGAAACGCTGAAGGTTCTTTTGATGGCCTTTAAGCGGGATGAGGAGCTGGCGAAGGAGAGGGATAGGGCTGGGATACCGGGAAAGCAGGCCGCCTCTCCAGCACAAGTGAAAGCGTTTCTGAAAAATTTTTATGACTTTGGGGAGAAAACTGCCCGACAGATAGTGAGAAGAGGGGCAGAGGCAGCAGAATATGAGGGGCTGTTACTGCTGCTTAGATAGCAACAGGCCAATTAGGAATTGACAAATCAGAAAATCATCGTTATGATAAGAGAAAGAGGGACGCAGGCTTTTTGGCGCCCCTCCTAAATTTTGGGCGGATTTCCTTTAAAGAGGAATTTTCCCACAATGGACAAGATTAAACAATAGGACAATAAGAATGACAGGAGGAAAGTACATGACAGATAATAAATTCTTATTTGAAGAAGCACCGGTATCCCGAGCGGTGGCAACGATGGCGATTCCCACCATTATTTCTATGCTGGTGGTGGTGATTTACAACATGGCGGACACCTTTTTTATTGGAAAGACTAATGATGCCATGCAGGTGGCGGCAGTTTCGCTGGCTACCCCGGTGTTTATGGTATTTATGGCCCTGGGGAATCTGTTTGGAATCGGCGGAAGCTCGGCGATATCCAGAGCCCTGGGAGAGAAAAAAATTGACCGGGCCAGGACCCTGGCCTCTTTTTGTTGCTATGGCTCGCTGGGGCTGGGGATAATTATGGCTGCTGGATGTCTTCTTGGAATAGATGGAATCTTGCAGATGATTGGAGCCAGCGAAAATACTTACGGTTATGCGAAAGAGTACCTGACCTATATTTCCTTTGGAGCCCCCTTTATCATGTTTGGGACAGCCTTTGGAAATATCCTTCGGGGCGAGGGAGCGGCCAGGGAGTCGATGATTGGAAATCTTATTGGGACAGTGGTGAATATCGTGCTGGATCCCATTATGATTTTGGTTTTTGGATGGGGAGTAATGGGGGCAGCTGTGGCTACAGTGATTGGAAATATTGCAGCCAGCCTCTTTTATCTTTTGTATTTTCTGCGGAAAAGGTCCAGCCTTTCTATCCGCCTCCAGGACTTTCGGATGGGAGAAGGGATTGCGGCCAGCGTGATGGCTATTGGGATTCCCGCCTCGCTGAATAACATTTTAATGAGCTGTGCTAATATTGTGCTGAATAACGTGCTGGCGCAATATGGAGATAAGCCTGTAGCTGCCATGGGCGTGGCCATGAAAGCAAATATGCTGGTGGTGCTACTGCAGATCGGCTTATGTGCGGGGATCCAGCCGCTAATTGGCTACAATTATGGCGCGCGCAACAGCAAGCGGCTTAAGAAAGTATTTTGGTTCACTGGACTCTGTGCGGTGATTATGGGAACTTCCCTTACTGTGCTGATGGTTGTGGCCAGGGAGGCAGTGATCCGGACATTTATCAATGACGCCCAGGTGATTCAATACGGAATCCAGATGGTGATCGCCCTGCAGATTGCAGGACCAGTGTTGGGAATTCTTTTTTTGTGCATCAATACTATCCAGGGAATGGGCAAAGCGCTGCCTTCCTTAGTGCTGACCATCTGTCGGCAGGGGCTGGTGTTTATCCCCATGGTATTTCTGCTGAACCATATGTTTGGGTTGGACGGTGTGATCTATGCCCAGGCAGTGGCGGACTTTATCTCGATCTTCATGGCAGTGGCTATCTGCCTGGTGATTATCCGGAGGCTGGAACGCCAGGACAGGGAGGAGGCACAGGCGTAAGGGAAGCCATTGAGGATGGGAACCCCTTGGGAGCGATGACAGGAGGCGCACATGGAAGCAGATGGTTTGATTTTAGCAGGAGGAAAAAGCCAGCGGATGGGAGGGCGACATAAAGGCAGCCTGATGTACGATGGCATGTCCCTGGAAGAGCGAATAATCGGAGAGCTTCGCCAGGAGGCGGAGACAGTCTGGCTCTCCTATGGAACCCAGGTGCGAAAGGAGTATGAGGGCTGCCGGTGGGTTCTGGATGAATTTCCAGGCTGTGGCCCTATAGGGGGAATTCACGCGGGGCTAAAGTGCTGCGGACGTCCGCTGCTGATGATATGCGCCTGCGATATGCCACTTTTACGGATTCAGCTTTACCGATTCTTGTATGATTCTCTCCTTGAGGAAGAGGGGAAGGGAAGCGCTCCTTATGACGGGGTGGCGCCGGTGGCTTTTGGGCGAGTACATCCTTTAGCCGCTCTTTACCGGAAAGGGTTTGCCCAGGTTTTAGAGAGACAGATAGCAAAGGGAGACTACCGCCTTACCCACGGACTGGAAGCAGGACGGATATTGTATGTGGATGTAACCGACAAGACAGAACTTACAAAAATGCTGGCTAACGTGAACACAATGGCTCAGTATGAGGAGCTTTTACGTCGTCCTAAGGTGATTGCGGTCTGTGGAGTGAAAAATTCCGGAAAAACTACCCTGTTGGTTCAGCTGCTTAAAGCCCTTGCCAGGGAAGGAGTGAAGGCGGCGGTGATTAAGCACGACGGCCATGACTTTACCTGTGATGTCCCGGGGACAGACAGCTTCCGGTTTATGGAGGCGGGGGCATTGGGAACGGCAGTATATTCGAAGGAGCGGACCTTTGTCCACAAGTTAGGGGAAATGGATGAGGATAGGCTGTTCTCTCAGTTCCCTGAGGCAGATGTGCTACTGGTGGAAGGGATGAAGGGAAGCGGTCATCCGAAGATCGAGGTAATCCGGAAGGAGATTTCCCGGGAGCCAATATCCAACCCAGAGGGGAGGTTTTTGATCGTGACGGATTGGGAACCAGAGCGATTTCCTGAGGCTGCGGTGGGATTTGAGGCAGTGGATGAGATGGTGAGGAAGATTTTGGATGTTATTGTTTGCAGGTAGGAGGCTGATATTTTCAAAAGTGAAGGCAGAAGAACCCCATGCATGAGAAATTCACGTAAGGGATACAATATTCACTATAGAAGAAGGGCTAGAAAGGTGGTATACTGTATTGGAAGAAGAATTCCACAGAATAAGGCTACGGGATCGGGAGTGGATAGAGCCGCTGCTCTCCGTGGATCGGGAGCTGGCCGCAGATAATTGCTTTGGAACCTACTACTTGTGGGGAGACGCTTTTGGACTCCGCGTATCCCGCCAGGGAGATCGGCTGCTGGCCTATTGCGGGATTGGGGAGAGGATTTCCTTTTTTTATCCTCACGGCAGCGGCGATGTGGAGGAAGCGGTGAAGGCCATGGCGGAGCGGGCCAGAGAGCATGGGGCGAACTTGGTGATCCAAGGGGTAACTTCCCTAGAAAAGAAGGAGTTGGAGCAGGCTATGCCGGGATATTTCTTGTTTGAAGAGAAAAGAGGCCGGTCGGATTACATTTATGAGACCAGTCAGCTTGCCGCTTTATCTGGTAAGAAATACCACGGCAAGAAGAACCACTGCAACCGGTTCGAGAAGGAGTGGCCAGACTGGCACAGTGAGATGCTCACCAAAGACCATGCCTCAGAATGCATTGGCCTGCTTTCTGCGTGGCAGGACAGCCACGGAGAAGGGGCGGATGAGATGCAGCTGGCAGAGCAAACCGCAGTGATAAAGTCCTTCCAGTATTACCAGGAGCTGGGAATGGAAGGAATCGCCCTGTATGTGGGGAAGCGCATGGCGGGATTTTCCTTTGGGGAACGGATTGGCCACATGGGGTTTGATGTCCATTTTGAGAAAGCGGATACAGAAATCCACGGAGCTTACGCCATGGTTAACCGGGAGATGGCAAGGATGCTGGCAGAGCGTCACCCGGAGATGAAATACCTGAACCGGGAGGAGGATATGGGCCTGGAAAATCTGCGTAAGGCCAAAGAGTCCTACCATCCCGTATTTCGAATTGACAAATATTCTGCTTGTCGCAGCCTGGATAAGGATCATCCCGCGACCTTTCTAGGGCCGCAAAATTGTACTGCAGGAGAGTAAGGGGCCTTCGGGCCAGCTGCTGTGATGGGGGAGAAGAGGAATTTTAGAAATGACCATATATGATATTGCAAAGATTGCCGGGGTTTCAGCCAGTACAGTTTCCAGGGTGGCAAACCATAAGCCGGGAATCAAAGAGGATACCAGAAAGCAGATCCAGGCGCTTCTGGATGAATATAATTACCGTCCCAATGAGACGGCCAGGGGGCTGGTTAAGCAGTCCAGCCGGATGATAGGAATCTTAATTACCGATATCCGGTACGCCCACCATGTGGATATTGCCTACCATATTGAGCAGAAAGTGGAAAAGCAGGGCTACTGCAGCCTGATTGTCAATACAGGCCTTTCTGACGAGAAAAAGGTAAAGGCCATTGAGATGCTTTCCCAGCGGCGGGTGGACGGTGTCATTTTGGTAGGTTCTACTTTCCAGTGCGATGCAGTGAGAGACGCCCTGGCGGCCTGCTTCCAGAAGGAGCCGGTGGTGATTACTAACGGCTATGTGGAGCTCCCCAATGTATACGGAGTGTTGGTCAATGAGAAAGAGGGATTGGAGGCCGGCGTCCGCCTTATGGCGAAAAAGGGCCGGAGGAAGCTGGCCTTTATCCTCCCGAACCAGACGCCAAGCAACCAGTCAAAGGAAAAAGGGTTTATCGCCGGTATGGAGGAGCTGGGCTGGAGCCGGGAACAGTTGTGGATATATATGGCGCCAACTACCTTGGAGGATGGAAGGCGGGTCACAGAGCAGATCCTGGAGGAGCATCCAGATGTGGAAGGGATGATCTTCGGCGAGGATCTGGCGGCCGTGGGAGGGATCCGCGCACTTTTGGACCGAAAGATCCCGGTTCCCGGACAGGTGGCGGTTATGGGGGTGGATAATTCCAGATATTGCGATATCTGCTATCCAAAGCTGACCTCTTTAGATAACAAGATGGTGGAGACGAGCTTCGAGGCGGCCAGAATATTGCTGGATGGCCTGGAGGGACGGAAGAACCCGGAGAAGATAATGCTGTTTTCCAATATTGTAGAGCGTGAGAGCACATGACTTCCCTGTTGCGCAAAAAAGCTGTTGATGGGATAATCACCATGTACGGCCACAAAATTAAATCGAACATTTAAATTATTGCTTTTCTTGTCCGTAGTAAAAACGGCAGGGCTTGTTTTGCCCGCCGTTTTCTTTTTATCTGTTTTCTAAGTATTTACAGAATCTGATCATCATCCGATGGCACGTACTGGGCGATATCCTGAATCTGGCAATGGAGAATCCGACATAAATCATTGGCGGTTTTCATCGAGATATCTTTATTGTGCTTTAGGCGATGAAGGGTACTGTGGGAAATATGGTGCTTTACCGTAAGGGTGTACCAATTTTCATCTGAGTTTTTTAATGTCTCCCAAAAATAAGAATAGTCAATCAATATTTAACCTCCCCTCAAAACGTATAATATTATTTAGCATAAATTATATATCCAGATTTGAATATGTTTGTCATTGCGAATATATCGGCGATTTGACATAAAATGAAAAACACACTTAACCCCTGGTTATTTCTGCCGATATTCTATGCAGAGACAAATTGACATAAGGCTGATATAAGTTAGGACGCCCGGCAACTTGCTGAAACAGGGAAGTGGATGCCGCCGGAGCGATGGAAGGTGGTTGATCAAAATTGATTATACAGCACAATATGGGCAGTTTAAATGCCACCAGGAATAAAGGAATTTCAGAAGGACGGATGAAGAAGTCCCTGGAAAAGCTTTCTACCGGCTATCGGATTAACCGTGCTGGCGACGATGCGGCAGGGTTGGCGATTTCTGAGGGGATGAGGGCCCAGATCCGCGGATTGGATCAGGCTATGCGCAATGTAAATGACGGGATTAGCCTGGCCCAGACAGGAGATGGATGCCTTACGGAGATTCATTCCATGTTGGGAAGGCTGAAAACATTGGCGGTCCAGTCGGCTAATGGCACATATAATACTATCGCCAGAGCCAATCTGGATTTAGAGCGCCAGGAGCTTTTAAGCGAGATTGACCGCATTGGCGAGAAGACCGATTTTAATGATATTATGTTATTTGATTCGCCGGAGACGATTGAGCCGATTGCACCTCCATTGGTGGCGGATAAGATGAAGGCGGATGAGATCAGTCTTCAGATCGGTTGCCACGAGGACGAGGTTTTAGACATTCCGCGGTATAAAGTAAATAGTAAGAACTTATGCCTTGAGGATTATACAGATTTTACTACCCAGGCGTCGGCGAATGATTCGATTCCCCGCATTGAGGAAGCTATCGAGGCTATCGCGGACATCCGAGCAGAGTTTGGCGCGGCGCACAATCATCTGGAGCACACACATAATAATTTAAGCGTGACTTCGGAGAATATCACCACATCGGAGAGCCGTATCCGTGACACTTCGATGGCAGATGAATTTACTACCTTTACAAAGGACAATATTGTTTTCCAGGCCTCCAACTCCATGGTAGCCCAGGCAAATGCAGTGCCCCAGTCGATTTTAAGCCTTCTCCAGTAGGGAAGAGATAACAGAAAATAAAAGGATAAAAGTTCAAAAATTTCCTTAAGTTTTTCAAGGCATTGACGATAAACAAAATGTAAAGAAAATTCACATAAACTTTACACCACTTTCCGGAGTAGGGCCCTCTTCGGAAAGGCTCGGGGACAGGGAAGTTCCCGGTGAAAGTATCATAAACAGGAGGAACAATTTATGATTATTCAGCACAATATAGCGGCAATTAACTCTTACAGAAACTTAGGCATCAACCAGAGTGGATTGAACAAGAACTTAGAGAAGCTGTCTTCCGGTTACCGGATCAACCGTGCCGGCGACGACGCTGCAGGTTTGGCAATTTCCGAGTCCATGAGATCTCAGATCAATGGCTTAAACCAGGCTACCAAGAACGCACAGGATGCAGTAGGTTTGATCCAGACCGTTGAAGGTGCGTTAACCGAGACCCACTCCATGTTACAGCGTCTGACCACTCTGGCCAGCCAGTCTGCTAACGGTACTTACAATACCGTAGCTAGAGCGAACCTGCAGCTGGAGGTTGAGCA
>CATJIO010000117.1 GCA_949740725.1 uncultured Lachnospiraceae bacterium
GGCGACAGCTTGACTCCTGAGCAGATGGATCAGATTTATAGCTACCTGGAGAACCGCGGCATTGACGTGGTCCCGGTATTTGATGAGAATGCATTATCTGACGACGCTCTGCTTTTGGACGATTCCGACGACAGTTTCATGAAAGATGCAGAGGATGAAGAACTGGATATTGATCTGGATGCGGTGGACCTTTTAGAGGGAATCGGAACGGAGGATCCGGTCCGCATGTATTTAAAGGAGATCGGAACGGTTCCACTTCTCAGTGCAGATGAAGAGCTGAGGCTTGCCAGAAGAAAAGCAGAAGGCGACGAGTATGCCAAAGAACGTCTGATTGAAGCCAACCTTCGATTGGTTGTCAGTATTGCCAAACGCTACACTGGGAGGGGAATGAGTTTTCTCGACCTGGTGCAGGAGGGGAATCTGGGACTGATCAAAGGCGTAGAGAAATTTGATTATACAAAAGGGTACAAGCTTAGTACATATGCTACTTGGTGGATTCGTCAGTCAGTGACAAGGGCGCTGGCCGACCAGGCAAGAACAATCCGTGTGCCGGTGCATATGGTTGAGACTATAAACAAGATGTCCAAGATGCAGCGGAAGCTAACACTGGAGCTGGGCTATGAGCCCTCAGTCATTGAGCTGGCTGATGCCCTGGAGATGTCAGAGGACAAAGTGATGGAGATTATGCAGATCGCCAGAGAGCCTGCGTCATTGGAAACGCCTATCGGTGAGGAGGATGACTCGAACCTGGGGGATTTTGTGGCAGACAGCAATGTGGTAACTCCAGAGGGGAATGTGGAATCTGTCATGCTGCGGGAGCACATTGATGCTCTTTTAGGCGATCTGAAGGAGAGAGAACGCCAGGTGATCGTGCTCCGGTTCGGCCTGGAGGACGGCCATCCAAGGACCCTGGAGGAAGTGGGGAAGGAGTTTAATGTTACCCGGGAACGAATCCGCCAGATCGAGGCAAAGGCCCTCAGGAAGCTGAGAAATCCAGTGCGCAGTAAGCGCATTCGTGATTTTTTATAATGATCTTGGCAAGCTGCAGTTTACACGCTGCCGGGATGAGGGAATGAAGAGGATGAACCGACGAAACTATCAGCGAGAGCTGGAACAAATCATTCATATCTGTCAGAAAGAGGAGAAGACGCCCCGTCTTCTCCTTCACAGTTGCTGCGCTCCCTGCAGCAGCTATGTACTGGAATATCTTTCCAACTATTTTTCCATTACAGTATTTTACTATAATCCCAATATCGATCCTCCAGAGGAGATCACAAAACGTTCTCTGGAGCAGAGGCGTTTAATCGCCTGTCTGCCGGCTGATCATCCCATCACTTATTTGGAAGGAACTTACGATCCGGAGCGATACTACCAGACCGTGAAAGGCCATGAGCAGGACAGTGAAGGAGGAGAGCGCTGCCTTCTGTGTTACCGCCTTCGCCTGGAGGAGACAGCCCGGCTGGCAAAGGCCGGAGCGTACGACTACTTTACCACCACACTGTCCATAAGCCCCCTAAAAAATGCGGAAAAGCTCAATGCCATCGGGGAAGAGCTGGCAGTGGAGTATCAGGTGGCTTATTTAAGCTCGGACTTTAAGAAAAAGAATGGATATAAGAGATCCATTGAGCTGTCCCGGGAGTATGGACTGTACCGCCAGGATTATTGCGGGTGCGTGTTTTCGCGGAGGGAGCGGGAACGGTAGAGGCCAAAATACCATTTGTCATCGATATCTTATCACCGCGTTAATTGGGCTAGCAGCGATTCACCAATAGTTCCCTCCGGCATTGCCACATGGAAATTATCTGCTATGGTGGCGCCGATTACCGCAAAGGAGGATTGATCCTTAAGCTGCCTGGAGGCTTTCATGGAGGGTGAATACATCAGCAGGGGAACCATCTCTCTGGTGTGATCTGTCCCATGGAAGGTGGGATCATTTCCGTGGTCGGCAGTTACCATCAGGAGATCATTTTCTCTCATGCTGTTTAAGAAATCTCCCAGCGACAGATCAAAAGCTTCTAATTCTTTCCCATAGCCGACAGGATCCCGTCGATGCCCCCAAAGGGCGTCGAAATCCACTAGATTGGTAAAGCACAATCCGTGAAAGTCCTTTTGCTGCATTTGGATGGTTTGCTCCATGCCATGGATGCTGCTTTTGGACTTATAGTATTTGGTGATTCCTTCTTTGTCAAAAATATCTACAATTTTCCCGACGCTGATCACATCCAGCCCATGGTCTGCCAGAGCATTTAATACAGTAGGCCCGTATGGCTTTAAGGCATAATCGTGACGATTGGATGTCCGCTTAAATTCGCCTTTCTTTTTCCCGATATAAGGTCTTGCGATCACTCTTCCCACCTTCCACTGGTCGCGCATGGTCAGCTCCCTGGCAATCTCACAGCAGCGGTATAGCTCCTTTAAATCAAAGGTTTCTTCATTTCCACAGATCTGTAGCACAGAGTCAGCAGAGGTATAGACGATCATATGCCCGGTGGCGATCTCCTCTTCGGCCAGTTCATCCAGTATCTGGGTGCCGCTGGCCGATTTGTTTCCGATAATCTTATGGCCTGTCCGCTTTTCCAGCTCCTCTAGAAGCTCCCTTGGGAAACCAGTATCAGTGAAGGTCTGGAAAGGTGTGGTGATATGGAGTCCCATCATTTCCCAGTGGCCGGTCATCGTGTCCTTTCCCACGCTGGCCTCAGCCAATCTAGTGAAGCATCCGATAGTCTCTGATACATCGGATGCGTGGGTCAGGGGGTGGAGCCGGGCCAGTCCCATGCGGATTAGATTGGGGATGCGAAAGGGATTCATGTGCAGATCAATGTGTCCCAGGGTATCACAGCCCTCATCTCCATATTCTGCGGCATTTTCCATGGCGCCGATGCCAAAGGAATCCACTACAATGACAAAAATTCGGTTAAAGCTCATGGTATTTCCTCCTAATTTTGATATTATAAGGATATCATATCCTGCTTGGGAAGAAAAGGACATGTAGAAAATATTTCTTCCTTTTTATCGCCATTCATGGTATACTATTTTTAATTACAAAAGGGTAATGCAGCGGTTTTTCCGCATGCAGAAAGGGGGTTACATGGAAACCAGGACATACAAATTGATATCGGCAACCAATGTGCCGATTAAGGTGACGCCGGGACATTTTGCCACCAACCATTCTCACATTAATTATTATGTGGACACCACCACCTTAAGAGCCAGGCAGAGCGAGGCACAGGCGGCGGCCAGGGCGCTAAAAGGGATGTTCATGTACAATACCATCGTGGATTCCATCCTGTGCGTGGATGGTACGCAGGTGATTGGGGCTTATCTGGCGCAGGAGCTGACAGAGGCTGGGGTAATGTCAAAAAATGCCCATAAAACCATTTACATCGTTACACCGGAGTATAACAGCAACAGCCAGCTGATGTTTCGGGACAACACCCGCCCGATGATTTCCGGAAAGAACGTGATTATTCTGATGGACGATGTAACCAGTGGAAAGACTCTGGCTAAGTGTGTGGAGGCTATCCAATACTACGGGGGGACGGTGCAGGGGGTAGCAGCGCTCTTCAGCGCGGCAGATGAGGTGTGCGGATACCATATTCACTCCGTGTTCAGCACCAGAGACTTAAAAGACTACCAGTCCCATGATTTCCAGGAGTGCCCCTTCTGTAAGCAGGGGAGGAAATTAGACGCATTGGTGAATAGCTTTGGATATTCGAAATTGTAAGTTTTTTGGTTCATGCTATGGCATATGAGAAAAATCCGTTAAAGGCATTGGAGCTGTTCCATGGGACGGCTCCGGAGATACTGGAGTGGCTCTGGAATCAAGGGAAGACAGAACGCTTCCCGAAGGGCTGCCTGGTTATGCGAGCTAGGGAGCCGTTAAAATCTGTGTATGTGCAGCTTTTCGGAAAGTCCATTATCTATAATCTGACCCATACGGGGAAGCGGAAGATCATCTTTATCTTTGGGCCAGGGAATTTACTGAATGAGCATGTGCTGGATATTCATGACAGCTCTGTGTTCTGTGAGACCATTGAGTCCAGCCAGATTTTTTCTGTGCCGGTATCTGTTTTTCTAGAATGTATGGAAAAGGATTTCCGATTGACAAAGTCAGTAATGGCTGCCCAGGAAAAGAAGATCTGGCGTATGGGCCACCAGTTGAAGAATACCATGGGAAGCATATACATGGAGCGGAAGTTGGCGGCTAAGCTGTGGAAACTTTCCAGGGACTTTGGACGGGAAACTCCGGACGGGATTGAAATCCAGATCAATATGACCATTACCTTTTTGGCAGATATGTTGGGAGCTCCCAGAGAGACAACCTCCAGGTTATGTAAAACGCTGACTGATTTGGGATTGATACAGATGGAAAAGAAAAGGATTACCATACTGAATCCCGACAAAATGTCCCGCTTCTATAAGACAGGGCAAATTGATGAAAAAAAATAAGTTTTTTTGAAATTCTGTGACAATAGTCACAGAATTTTTTTGTATACATTGATAAACTATTATCAACAATCATACTTGCTATGGTGCAAGAAAGGAGTCATTATGGGATATCGGTTATCAAGGGCGGATGGGGCAAGGCTGTTTGACAGATGGGCCGATCGGTATGAGATTTTTGCTCCCAGGCGGATGGAGGGGGAGGGCTGTTTTTCAGATACAGATGTGATTCGCTATGGAAAGGTGACTTCTCTGGAGGAAATTGTATGGGATCAGAGATCAGACTATTCCTTTAAGGAGACTTTACTCGGGATTAATGAGACTTTATTTTACTTCACGGAGGGACAGACTACAGTACCAGGAGGACCGCAAAAAGACCGTTTGATTCTCCTGCGCGCCTGTGACCTTCATGGAGTAAAGCGTCTGGATGAAATTTATTTAAAGAATGGATTTGAAGACTTCTATTATGGAAGAGTGCGGGAACGAGTGAAATTTTTTCTCATGGGCTGCGCTGAAACCTGTGGCTCGGGCTTTTGCGTTAGTATGGGGACGAATCGGTGTGAGGATTATGACGCTTACATAAAGCTGGAGGGGGAGCAAGTGCTCCTGGACATTAAAGATTTAACCCTTCGAAAGGATCTGAAGGCGGAGATGGAGGCGGACGGGGCTGCCTGTCAGGAGACAGAGGTGACGCCAGATTATCCTGCCGAGAACCGGGAGAAGGTCAACCTTCCCAGACAGCTGTCCAATGACAGCTTCACCAAGAAGATCTGGAAAGAGTATGGGAGTCGGTGCATTGGCTGTGGCCGCTGTAATTTCGTCTGCCCCACCTGTACCTGCTTTACTATGCAGGATATTTTTTACCGGGACAATCCAAATGTGGGAGAGCGGAGGCGAGTGTGGGCCTCCTGTCAGGTAGACGGGTATACAGATATGGCCGGAGGCCATGGCTATCGTCAGAACCAGGGGGATCGGATGCGGTTTAAAGTAATGCACAAGATTTATGACTTTGAAAAGCGGTTTGGCTATCCCATGTGTGTGGGCTGCGGGCGGTGTGACGATGTGTGCCCAGAGTACATTTCCTATTCCAACTGCATTAACCGACTGGCAAAGGAGGAGAGCGCTGATGAAGAATGAGTATATTCCCCAGTTATCCAGGATTCGCCAAGTGATCCGGCACACGGATTTGGAATACACCTTCCGCATGGAGTTTGCCGAGGCGGGGAAGGTGAAGCCAGGACAGTTTTTTGAGATTTCCCTTCCGAAATACGGGGAGGCTCCCATCTCGGTCAGCGGCATAGGGGAGGATACAGTGGACTTTACTATCCGCCGGGTAGGCAAGGTGACCAATGAGATTTTTGAGAATTATGTGGGGGATCAGATGTTCATCCGCGGCCCCTATGGCAATGGCTTTGACGTAGGAAATTATCAGGGAAAAGAGCTGGTGATCGTGGCCGGCGGAACCGGCTTATCTCCAGTAAGAGGTGTGGTGGAATATTTTGCCCGCCATCCCAAGGAGGCAGTGTCGACTACGCTGATTGCCGGGTTTAAATCACCGAAGGATGTGCTGTTTCAGAAAGACTTTGAATTTTGGAAACAGCGGATTTCCGTGATCCAGACGGTGGATACAGCGCCAGAGGGCTATGAGGGGCCAGTGGGTATGGTGACTAAGTATATACCAGAGTTAAGGTTTCAAAATATGTCCAATGGAGCATTTATCTGTGTAGGGCCTCCGGTGATGATCAAATTTTCAGTGATGGAGATCCTAAAGCTGGGAGCAAAGGAGGAGAGTATCTGGGTCTCCCATGAGCGGAAAATGTGCTGCGGCCTGGGAAAATGCGGCCACTGTAAGATCGGTTCCACTTATATCTGCCTGGACGGACCAGTATTTAACTACGTGGAAGGCAAAGAGCTGATCGATTAGCGCGCTGACCACCTGGCGCTGGGATGAATTGGGCAGAATAAATGCTCATCCTGCAGGCAGATGGAAATTCAGGCAGGGAATTCGCCTGGCCGTCAGGTGGCTGACGAGAGGAGGGGAAAAATGGGACTGGATATTAACACAAAAAAATTAAAGAAAAATGCGTTCCGGGTTTCCAAAGAGCGGGGAATCGGCGCTTCCCGGATCCGGGTTCCCGGAGGATACTTGAATGCCAAGGTATTGGGAATGGTGCAGGAGATTGCTGAAGAATACGGAAACGGCTACGTCCATCTCACCACCCGCCAGGGATTTGAGATCGAGGGGATCCGGCTGGAGGATATGGAGGTGATTAATCAGAAGCTGCAGCCTATTATTGAGCTTTTAGACATTAATCAGAAAGATCCAGGAACCGGCTATCCGGCGTCAGGAACCAGGAATATCAGCGCCTGTATCGGCAACAATGTATGCCCTTTTGCCAATTATAATACAGCAGAGCTGGCGAAAACCATTGAGAAGGCGGTATTTCCCAATGACCTTCACGTTAAAATCGCCTGTACGGGCTGTTCCAACGACTGTGCCAAGGCCAGGATGCATGATTTCGGCGTTATCGGCATGACCATGCCTCAGTACAATCCGGAGCGCTGTATCAGCTGCCAGGCCTGTATCAAGGGCTGTAAGAAATTGTCCGTGGATGCGCTCCACATGGAAAATTATAAGATTATCCGTGATGAGGAAAAATGTGTGGGCTGTGGAGTCTGTGTGACAAAATGCCCTACCAGGGCGCTGACCAGAAGCAAAAAGAAGTATTACAAGCTCACTATCATGGGAAGGACCGGGAAGAAAAATCCGCGGCTGGGAGAGGATTTCCTGGTGTGGGCAGACGAGGAAAATGTGATTAAGATCATTGTAAATACATACAAGTTTGTGGAGGAATACATCGCTAAGGATGCCCCAGGAGGCAAGGAGCATATCGGATACATTATCGACAGAGTGGGTTTTGAGGAGTATAAACGGTGGGCGTTAGAGGATGTGGAGCTGATGCCAGAGACCGTCATGAAGGAATGCATATACTGGAGCGGGATCCACTTTGACTGACGAGGAAAGGCCGGAGGAATCTGTGCTGTCAGCCATAAACCGTAGCCTAAAAGGTGATAGAATTAGGAGAGAAGGGACATGAAAAAGATACAATCCACTTGCAACTATTGTGCTATTGACTGTAATCTGGATTTTTATGTAGAGGATGACCGGGTGATAAAGGTGGTACCCACCAAGGGTTATCCGGTGAATGACGGCTTTTGCTGCATCAAGGGGCTGTCCTTAGATAAGCAACAGACCACGGTAAAACCAAATAGTCTGCCTAAAATCCGCCAGGAGGACGGTTCCTTCAACACGGTATCCTGGGAGGAGGGCTTTCAGTATGTGGCAAATAAGCTGAAGGAGATCCAGGAGAAATATGGCCAGGAGAGTGTGGCCGGAATCAGCACCGGACAGCTGACATTAGAAGAATTTGCCGTCTTTGGCCACGTGATGCGGAATTTCCTCCAGACCAATGTGGATGGGAATACAAGACTCTGTATGGCCACAGCAGTGGTGGCCCACAAGCAGAGTTATGGCTTCGACGCGCCGGGGTACACTTTGCAGGATTTGGAATTATCCGACACCATTATCTTTATCGGATCCAATCCGGTGGTGGCTCATCCTATCTTGTGGGGCCGGGCGCGGCAGAATCAGGTGCCGGGCCATAAAATCATTGTCATCGATCCCAGGAAATCTGAGACAGCTATGAATGCTGATTACTGGTACGGATTAAGATGGCGCAGTGATCTGCTTTTGCTGTACACGGTGGCCAACCAGTTGATTGAAAAGGATTATTTAGATCATAAATTTATTCGGGAACACACAGAGAAGTTTGAGGAATTCCGGGAGTTTGTCAAGGGCTATACCCTGGAGAGAGGCGCAGAAGGCAGCGGCCTTTCCAGGGAACAGATCTTAGAGTTGGTAGAGCTGATCCATCAAGGGAAGAGGGTTTCCTTCTGGTGGACCATGGGAGTGAATCAGGGATACGAGGCAGTGCGCACAGCCCAGGCTATCATTAATCTGGCCCTGATGACTGGAAATATTGGAAGGCCGGGAACCGGGGCCAATTCCATCACTGGCCAGTGCAATGCCATGGGTTCCAGAGTTTACAGCAACACGGCGGTATTTTACGGTGGAGGGGATTTCACCAATCCGGCCAGAAGAGAGCGAATTGCACAGGTGTTGGGCGTGGATGAGGAGATGTTGGCAAAAAAGCCGACCAAGACCTATAACCAAATTATCGAGGGAATTAATGCAGGGGAGATCAAGGGGCTATGGATTCTCTGTACCAATCCCCGCCACAGCTGGGTAAATAATGAAACCTTTGCCTCGGCGGCGAAAAAGCTGGAGCTGTTTGTGGTTCAGGATATCTATGATTCCATTGAAAGCGCGGAGGACTGCACAGTATTCTTCCCAGTGGTTCCCGGATTGAAAAAAGAGGGGACATATATTAACCTGGAGCGGCGCTTATCCGCTATGCGGCCGGTGCTCTCACGGGGAGAGAATGAGATCTCAGACTACGAGGCGGTTGTGGGTGTGGGGAAAGCCCTGGGGATGGGAGATGCCTTAAAGGGTTGGGAGACTCCGAGAGATTGCTTTAATCTGATGCGGGAGTGCTCGCGGAATATGCCCTGTGACATTACCGGGGTAACCTGGGAGGCGCTGGGAAATTCCCATGGTATCCAGTGGCCGTATCCGGAAGGGCGAAAGGAGGAGCTGTCCGGAGAGCAGCGACGGCTTTATGAGGATGGAAATTTTTTTACCCCTTCGAAAAAAGCGCAGTTTGTATTTGAGGAAGTAAGGGAGAACCCCCTTCCGAGAACAGAGGAATTCCCCTACATATTGAATACAGGCCGTGGAAGCGTTGGACAGTGGCATACCCAGAGCCGGACCAGAGAAGTGAAGTTCGTGGAGGATGTATCGGTGAAAAAGGCATACCTGTATATGAATGCAGAGTTGGCTAAGGAAAATGATATCCAGGAGATGGATGATATCCAGGTATTCTCTGCCAATGGGCAGAATGCGGTATTTACCGTAAAGTTGACGGACAACGTGGGATATGAGGAGCTGTATGCTCCCATCCATTATATCCAGTGCAATAAGCTGACCCCATCCATCTATGACCCCTATTCCAAGGAACCGTCCTACAAGGCCACGCCAGTGCGGTTTTTGAAGGTGCTTAAGGGATAAGCCATAAGGACAGCAGTACGCTGCAATGAGAAGGAGGAAGCGATGAAGCGAATTAAAATAGACCGCAGCCGGTGCATCGGTTGCCTGACCTGTGTCACCGCCTGTGTGGTGAGTCATGAGACGGAGAGCGGCGATGCCAGGAACCGGGTTACCATAGACAGCGGGACAAAGCCGGCGCCCATTTTTTGCCGCCATTGTGAACGACCAGAATGCGTTTACACCTGCATGACTGGGGCCATGAAGAAGAGTCCGGAGACGGGGTATGTGGAATATGACAAGGAGCGGTGCGCCAGCTGCTACATGTGCATTATGTCATGCCCCTACGGGATTTTAAAGTATGACAGTTTACAGCAGAAAGAGATCATGAAGTGCAATATGTGCGTACACCGGAGCGAGGACAAAAGCGCGAATCCCATGTGTGTGGAAAAATGTCCCATGGGCGCCATTACCCTGGAGGAGGTGGAGAGATGAGATATGTGATATTAGGTTCTTCGGCGGCAGGGATTCATGGTGCTATGGAATTGCGGAGGCTAGATACGGAAAGCGAGATTATCCTGATTTCCAGTGATAGGGAAATCTACTCACGGTGTATTCTCCATCATTATCTGGGGGGAGAGCGGACCATAGAACAGCTTTCCTTTGTTGAAGAGGATTTTGCGGGGCTCTATGGGATCCGATGGATGAAGGGACGGACCTGCAGGGCTCTCTTCCCCAGGGAGCATCAGGTGGAACTGGAAGACGGAGAGCGGGTAGATTACGATAAACTGTTGATTGCCACTGGCTCTCGCACCTATATTCCCCCGGTCAAAAATGTGGAAAAGGCTTCTAATGTGTGCGGTTTCCGGAATATCGAGGATATGGAAGTGCTAAAAAAGGCGGCAAAGGGAGCAGGGCACATCGTGGTTATGGGGGCAGGCTTGGTGGGCCTGGACTGCGCCATAGGATTGCTTTCGCTGGGGATAAAGGTTTCCCTGGTAGAGTATGCGGGTTGGCTCTTAAACCGTCAGCTGGATAAACGGGGCGCCGCTGCATACGAGGAAGCCTTCGCGGGAGAAGGCATTGCCCAGTATTACGGTGTGGGCATCCAGGAGGCGGCGCTGGATGAGAAGGGAGAGATCCGGGAACTGGTGCTGACGGATAAGCGGCGGATTCCCTGCGATTTTCTGGTGGTGACTGCAGGAGTGCGGCCTAATGTGGAATTTCTGGAGGGATCCGGTATCCAGGTGGGAAAGCAGGGGCTCCTTTATGACCAGTCAGGAAAGACCAATGACGACTGTGTGTATGGGGCTGGGGATGTATCTGGCGCCAGCCCTATCTGGCCTGCAGCGGTAAAGGAGGGAATCGTGGCGGCAGCCAATATGGCAGGAGAAAAGTGCCGCATGGAAGACTTTTTTGCCAGCAAGGCTACCATGAATTTCCTGGGGATTCCTACAATGTCTTTGGGAGAAGTGAATCCCGAAGAAGGCAAAGCCAAGGTAGAGATCCGGGAGGATTCCCACTCATACAAAAAAATTGTCCACAAGAATGGGAAGATTATCGGAGCTATCCTTCAGGGGGACTTGGCTTATGGAGGAATTCTGCAACAGTTGATTGCCAGAAAGATTGACATTACCAAGGTAAAGAAGCCAGTATTTGATATCGACTATTCTGACTTTTTCCATATGAAAGAGAACTTTGAGTATACTTATGAAGAATAAAGGCTGCAGGGCTCTGGGGCAATATGGAAAAAGATATTGGAAAGGCAGGAGAAAGGCGTTTCCAGAAGCGTCGGAAAGAGAAAGGGGAATGTGTGTGGAACGATTAGAGAGAATGCCGGTGCCAGTGTTGCCTACCTTTGTGGGAGCACTCACCTTATCCAATGTCTATTCTGGGATGGGATATCCCTTGATCCGCCATATTACTATGTGGGCGGCAACGATAGTAATCCTGCTGTACATCGTGAAGGTTATCCGTTTTCCGCAAACTTGCAAGAAAGAGTATGAGACCGTGGTGCCTTGCAGCTTATATGCAGGATTTACCATGGTGCTGATGATTCTGGGGAGCTACTATTTCGATTATGTCCCTGGCGTAGGTAAAGGGCTTTGGGCTGCGGCGCTGGGGATTCACGCAGTGCACATCCTGATCTTCACTTATCGGAATATGATCAAAAATCGTAATATAAATACATTTGTGCCAAGCTGGTTTGTGACGTATAATGGAATTATGGTAAGCTGTGTGGTGGGGGGAGCCATGAACGCAAAAGGGATTTTAACCTATGTGACGTATTATGGCATTGGGATCTACCTGATTCTGATTCCCCTTATGATCTGGCGGCTTCTGACAGTGGAGGTAAAGCCGGCGGTGTATCATACCATGGCAGTGGTTTTAGCGCCCTGCAGCCTGTGTCTGGTGAGCTATCTGAATGTGATTCCTAACCCCGTGCCGGTGATGGTTTATTTACTGTATGCCTGTGTCCTGGCATCGCTGACCTTTATTATCTTTAAACTGCCCAAATTCTTTTCTTTTTCTTTCGCGCCGGGATTCGCGGGGATGACCTTCCCGATGGCCATCGGGATAGTGGCCACCACGAAGATGACAGGCTACTTAAAGGGAATGGGAATGGAAGCAGCCAGCGCTATCACCAACCAAATCGGAGGGATCCAGATGTATCTCACCACGATGATTGTGGGATTCGTGCTGTTGAACTTCCTGATTATGGCCTTGAAGGTGGATTCAAAGGAAAAGACCGCACAGAAATAAAAACGAGAGGTGAGCGTTATGCTTCAGATGGAAGATGCGGTAAAGCTTTTACAAGAACAGGTGAAGCCTGTGACTGAGACAGAGGAGCTTTCCCTTTTGGAGGGAGTGGGCCGGGTACTGGCAGAAAAGGCGAAGGCGGCGATGGATCAGCCGCCTTTTCCCCGTTCTCCCTTAGACGGATATGCGGTGCGGGGAGAGGATACCCAGGGCGCAAATGAGGAGTTCCCTGTAGGCTTAAACGTAGTGGGAAAAGTCTGCGCTGGAGAGGTATTTTCCGGAGTCGTGGGGGAGAAGGAGGCAGTGCGGATCATGACCGGGGCGCCGATCCCCCAGGGGGCGGATACGGTGATTCGTCAGGAGGACAGTGATAGGGGAGAAAGGCGGGTACAGATCTACCGGGAATCCAGGCCCTATGAGAATTACTGCCGTCAGGGAGAGGACTACCAAGCGGGGACAGAGCTGTTAAAGGCGGGGACTGTGCTTAAGGGAAGCGAGATCGCCCTGGCGGCCAGCTTAGGGCTGGATCGGGTGAAGGTGTACCGGAGACCGGAGGTGGCGGTGATTTCCACAGGGGATGAACTGGTGAATCCAGGGGAAAGGCTAATGCCGGGGAAAATTTATGATTCTAACCGCTACTATGTCACTGGGAGGCTGATGGAGAAGGGGATTTCGCCGGTTTGCTCGTGCCATTGCGGGGATGAGCCGGAGGAGATGGCGGAAAGGATCCGGCAACTTTCCCCTCAGGTTCCTTTCCTGATTACCACTGGAGGCGTATCCGTAGGGGAGAAGGACATCATCCATGAGGTGATCCGGATCCTGGGGGCAAGGCAGCTTTTCTGGAGGGTGGCGGTAAAGCCCGGGGCTCCGACTCTGGCGGCGGTTTTTCAGGGGACGCTGATGCTCTGCCTTTCCGGAAATCCCTTTGGTGCGGCGGCCAATTTTGAGCTGCTGGCCCGCCCAGTGTTGGAGAGGCTGACCAGGGATCCTGGCTGGACATTGAAAAGACAGAGGGTGTTCCTGGAAAACGATTACCAGAAGCCGGCAGGAGCCAGGCGATTTCTCCGGGGGTATGTGAAAGGCGAACGGGCCAGAATTTCTGCAGGAAATCAGGCCTCGGGAGCGTTGTCAGCACTCTTGGGATGCAACTGTTTGATCGAGATCGGACAGGATCAGCCAGGGGCGAGAATGGGGGATGAGGTGTGGGCGTATCTTTTGTAATGTATAAGTATCCTTTAGGAAGGAAAGAGGCGCAAAGTTTAAGAAAATAAAAAATTAGGGAAGGGATTTGTAAGAATTGTTTATCCCTCTGTAATAGCTTTTCTCCAGGATTTCCGATATAATGGCAGTGTGCTAAAAACAATGGCAGCAATGATTTCACGATAGGAAATTTTTATTCATGGAAAAGGAGAATTGCGATGAAGAAGAATATACGATTACTCACTGCCGGACTGGCTGCTTCTATGATGCTGATCAGCGGGTGTGCCAGCCAGGTATCGGCTTCCTCCCAGACGACCACAGCAGAGGCGCAGACGGAGGTAGCAACCGCAGAGGAGACAGAGACACCAGACACCGCGACAAAAGAGGCGGATGAGAAGGAAGGTCAGGATGAAGTAATGGAAGAGATACGGATTTCTGGGACCGTGCTGGAGGCAGAGGATGACAGGATTACCGTAAATAATGAAAGCCAGGTTTCCTTTCAGGGAGAGATCATCTTAAACATCAGCCCGGATACCACGTATGTACTGGACGGTGTGGATGGATACCCGGTAGAGCCATCCAAGGTTGAGAAAGGGTATTTTGAGGCTTATCTTAGCCCGGCTATGAGTTCTTCTCTTCCGCCTCAGAATACACCGGAAATGGTGATCGTCAATATCCCCGAGGGCGCTACGGCGCCAAGATATGTCACTGCAGCTGGGGCCATAGAGGAGAAGGACGGCGTATCAGTATTAAAGGCAGCGGAGGGAACAGAATATTCCTTTGCTGAAGATGTTCAGGTGCTACCCTACCTGACGAAGAATATTGTGGGATTGTCCGATATCGAAGAAGGCTCTAAGTGCCTTGTATGGACCAATGAAGAGGGCAGCGTAGAAAAACTTGTACTGTTTGCGGAGTAGAAATATCCCTGGATAGCAGTATAGAATTTGTATTATCATCAGACAAGAAAACTGGCACGGGAGAACCGGGTGCCAGTTTTCGCTTATGTATAGGAAAATAAATCGCTTAGCTAGGAAAAATCCGCTGGTTCAGATGTGGAACTGACCGATTAGATGATTCAAAATTCTGGCCTGTTCAGACAATTCATTGGAGACGGATGCGCTTTCTTCGGCAGCGGCAGAATTCTCCTCAATTACCTTGGAGACTTCTTTAATCCGACTTTCTACGGAGACGATCATTTCTGACTGCTGGACACTGGCAAGGGAAATCTCATCCATCAGCAACTTGATGGACTGGATGCACTCGTTAATCACCTGCACTGCAGCGATGGCAAGGCCGGTAGACTCTGTACCAGTTTTTACATCATCAACTGAACGACCGATCAGTGTGCTTGTACTCTTTGCGGCCTCAGAGGACTTGGCGGCAAGATTTCTTACCTCATCTGACACAACGGAGAACCCTTTACCGGCGCTGCCCGCACGGGCAGCCTCTACAGCGGCATTCAGGGCAAGAAGGTTTGTCTGCAAGGCAATATCTTCGATGGTTTTAATGACACTGCTGATCTGCGTTGAAGACTGGTCAATATTTTTTGTAGCGGTGATAAGTTGTTCCATTTTGGTATCTGCCTCAGCTGCATAGCCGGTAGCCCGGTCAACTAAATCACTGGCATTGCTGCAGCGAACGGTGCTGCTTTGAATTTGTGCGGTAATATCCGCTACATTGGAAGCCAGGCCGTCTATGGAATCTTTTTGCTGCACGGTTCCCTGAGAAAGGGCCTGGGCGCCTGCAGCAACCTGATTTGCACCATTATTTACCTGATTTGCAATCTGTGTGATTTTGCGCATAACATCGGTGAGATGGGTGCGAATACTCTTCAGGCTTTCAGCCAGGACTCTAAAATCGCCGATGTAGTAGGTCTCGTTTTTGGCAACATCTACAGCAATATTTCCTTTTGCCATCTCACCTAAAATTCGTCCAACATCGTCGATTGTCTTTTGCAGACAGTCGCAGACCTGGTGAATCGTCTGTGCAATCATGCCGATTTCGTCGGTTCGACCATAAAATTCCTCCAATTCCTGTCCAGCGGAAAGCTCCAGATTTCCAAGACGGCGGATAGCTCGTTCCATAACCATCAATTCTTTGCTTTCCCGATGCAGGATCAAAAGTGTGACAAGGATAATAAACGCCGCCACGGCTGCGCACAATACACCTACGGTAATGCGCACAGTTCCCACTTCTGTGTAGACTTCCGCTGTGTTGTCGCGAACCATGAAAACCCAGTTCCTGTCTTTTAAGTATTTATAAACTACCAGCTGCTGCACTCCATTTTCATCCTGATAGGAATAAGTGCCCGCCTGGGTCGTGCCGTTGGTCTTAATTTGCTGGATAATTTCCTGATAGCCGCTGTCTGTTGTCTCTGTATTCAGCAGCGACGGATCCTGGTGGTATAGATACATGCCAGTATCCACATTCAAAAATACATACTCGCTGTTAGGCAGGCCTTCAATGTCTAAGCCCAGCAATACATCCATTAACTGGCTGGCATAAACGCCGGCGCCTACATATCCGATACACTGCTGTCCTTCAAAAAGCGGGTAGTACATGGAGAGGATCATACTTCCGGTTCCCGGGGATTTCATGATTCCTAGATTGGTCAGCTGCGGCTGGGCCAGAATCGTATTCTGAAACGTGTTCAGTGATTCTCCGGTTCGGGTTGTGATTCCGATGGCCGATTGAGAGGTATGGGTCAGGACGTAAGTGGAAGGAGTTCCGATGTACAACCCCTCAAAGATGCCCTTGATAGCGGCAAAATCTTCCGTATACCGCTGTCCTTGCCGGATCAAGTCTGGGTCATCCGGGTTGGCAAGAAGATCGCGCACCTCGCTACTTAAAGCAAAGGCCATCATGTATTCCTCAGCGGAAGCTACATAGTCATTAATGATGGAAGCTCTGGACTCCACTGCGTCGATCATCTGGTTAGTAATATTATTTTCGACCATAGATGAGATGCGGCTGGAAACGATCAGCCAGAGCAGCAACAAGCCTGAAAACGTAATTGCTGTGGTGATTATGCCGATGCGGGTGGCAAGCTTACGATTGACTAGAAATTTCATGACAGATCCCTCCTGCAATAGAGAATAATTGCATCAATTATATTACCATGATTTCCCTAATTTTTCAAGTATTTGGTGGCTGGATACGTTAAGCTATTTCTGCCTGGAAGCTATGCGCTATATGGAAAAACAGCAAGAACAGACCATAGAAGGCGCAGAGCGAAAGAATTTTTAATGCTGTGCCGAAAAAGGCCCAGGAAGCGCCGGGAGTTAGCATCTGGGGGAGAAAAGGAAGAGCAATCTTCCACAGATGCTGATTTAACCAGACGCTGACAAATAGAATCAGAATCGGCTTTCCCAGCATCTCTGTCCCGTCCCAGGAAAAGGGGGCGAAACGGCGCAGAGTAACCAGATGCCAGAAGGCCAGAAATATCTCACTGACCAAAATTCCCCATAAGTAAGCTTTCATGCCGAGTCGTGGGATACCAAGCAAGACGAATACCAGGCGAAGGCAGAGGGAACAGACATTCTGGATAAAGGTGGAAGATGTTTTCCCCAAGCCGTTTAATATGCTTCCCAGGGTGGTGGCCAGGTACATAAAAGGGCATAGCCATCCCAGGATGCGGATGTAGGATCCGGCAGAGGGACTTTGGAAGACACTGCTTCCCAGTTCCCGGCCGTAGAGAAAGAAGATTCCAGTGCACAAGATTCCCATGTAGAGGCTGTAGCGGAGAGCCATGGAAATGGAAGAGGAGATCTGACGCCGGTTTCCAGCGGCCTGAGCTTGGGCCACTGAGGGGAGAAGAAGGACTGCCATGGAATTAGTGATTGCGGAAGGGAACAGGATAAAGGGCAAAGCCATCCCAGTTAATACCCCATAAATGGAAAAGGCGTCGCTGCTGCTCAAACCGTAGGCCGTCAGACGATTGGGAATCCAGATGGCCTCGGCGCTGGCTAAGAGATTTAAAACTAGCCGATTCCCCATTAAGGGAAGGGCCAGAGTCAAAAGGGGAAGGGCATAGTTTGCTGACTGTTTGAAGGTGGATATATCCACTGAGTGTCTGGCAGCAGTTTTGGCGGGAGGAAAAGCCGAAAGACAGAGGAGGGGAAAGGCGGCAGAAGCCATTTCTCCGATTAAGTGGCCATAGACAGCCAGAGATACGGTGATTGCTTTCCCATTTTCCTGCATAAGCTGCACAATACCGAAAACCGCGCTCATGCGGATCACCTGCTCGGCGATTTGGGAAAAGGCGGGAACATGAGATTTCTGCATCCCATAGTAGAAGCCGTTAATGGAGGCGTGCAGTGCGGCAAAGGGGATGGAGATGGCGATGATCTGCAGGTATGGTTCGCAGCGCGGTTCCAGAAGGAGGTAGCGGGCGATAAAGGGCGAGGCATTACAGATTAGAAAAGTTAACAGCAGGGACAAGGATAAAGAGATGAACAGGCCGGTGTGAAAGACAGCACGGCCTTTTTTTTGATTGGAGGCCACATATTGGGAAAGGGCAGTCTGGATGGAGCCGGCGCACAGGGCAAAGCAGATGCCGAAGACTGGATGAACCATATTATAGATACCCAGGCCTTCCGCGCCAATGGTTCTGGACATGAAGATACGGTAGAAAAATCCGAGAATACGGCATAAAAATCCAGTTCCGGTGAGGAGAAGAGTGCCAGTTAAAAAGGCGCGTTTTTTGGGGGAGAGGGAGGGCAGAAAATGATCCATAAGCGCTCCGAAAAGAGAGAAAATTACTATAAATATATGTAAAATAAAGGAGGGATAGAACCAGTGAATTACCTTTGGGGTTTACTAGGCGCTGGCAAGCAGGAGCCTTTAAGACTCGCCATTCTTCATGGAATGAATGATTACCAGAAGGCTGTCCAGCTGTTGGTCACTCAGGCTTGGCAGGAGGGCGTGGATCTGTGCGATATTCAGAGGAAGCTGATCCGAACCTTCGGCAAAAAACTGGGATAGAGTGATGCCGAAATAATTACAGATCTGAACCAGGGTTTCCATAGATGGCTGGATCGAGCCGGAGGTAAGCTTATTAATGTAATTATTGCATTTTCCAATGCTTTTACTCAGACTGTATTCGGAGATGCCCTTTTCGAGGCGTAGGGAAGTAATTCTCTCCCCAATAAAATAATTTGTCATGCCGGACAATCCTCCTATTGAATGATCATTGTGCGCCTCACGCACTCTATATATAGTATACGGTGAAAATGGAAAGGAATATTCACTTTAAAATCTCTGATTTTAAACAAATTAAGTGCTTTAAAATCTCTATTTTTAAAATGAACGATGATTGTATAGAATTTCGCGCATCTGGGAATTGCTAAAATCATATTGAAATAGTAGGATATGTGTGGTATAGTTAAATACGGGAATATTAAGTTCTATTAAAGAAAGGCAGATTTTTTTTATGAGTGAAGATAGAAGAGTCATTTATTTAGATAATGCGGCGACGACCAGAACCAGACCGGAGGTTGTGGAGGCGATGCTGCCTTATTTTACCGAATATTATGGGAATCCTTCCTCAGTATACGAGTTTTCCGGCGTGAGCAAAAATGCGGTGGCAAAAGCCAGGAAGATCATCGCGGACTCTATCGGGGCGAAGCCTCAGGAGATTTACTTTACTGCAGGGGGAAGCGAATCGGATAACTGGGCGTTAAAGGCAGCGGCGGAAGCGATGGAGGAAAAAGGGCGCCATATTATCACCAGCAAGATCGAGCACCATGCAGTGTTGCATACCTGCCAGTATCTGGAAAAGCGGGGATTCGAGGTAACTTATCTGGATGTGGATGAAGATGGAGTGGTAAAACTGGATGAGCTGAAAGGAGCTATTCGACCGGATACCATCCTGATTTCTATCATGTTCGCCAACAATGAGATTGGGACCATCCAGCCAGTAAAGGAGATCGGGGCTATCGCCAAAGATCATGGAATTTGGTTTCATACTGATGCAGTGCAAGCCTACGGACATTTGCCCATTGACGTGGATGAGTGTCAGATTGATATGATGAGCGCCAGCGGCCATAAGATCAATGGCCCCAAGGGAATCGGCTTTCTGTATATCCGCACTGGGGTAAAGATTCGCTCTTTTATCCACGGCGGCGCTCAGGAGAGGAAACGCCGGGCAGGGACGGAAAATGTACCTGGAATAGTGGGACTTGGAAAGGCGGCCCAGATCGCCGCTGATACGCTGGCGGAGCGGAAGAAGAAGGAAGAGGGGCTTCGGGAATACCTGATGGAACGAGTATTGGCAGAGGTTCCCTATGCCAGGGTGAATGGCCATCGCTCGATGCGTCTGCCGAATAACTGCAATTTTGCATTCCAGTTTATCGAAGGAGAATCTCTGCTGATTATGTTGGATATGGCAGGGATCTGTGGCTCCAGCGGCTCAGCCTGCACCTCCGGCTCTCTGGATCCCTCACATGTGTTGCTGGCCATCGGTCTGCCTCATGAGATCGCCCATGGCTCTCTGCGCCTGACTCTCAGCGAGGAGAATACCAGGGAGGAAATGGATTATGTGGCAGAGGAGATTAAGCGGATTGTGGAGCGGCTTAGAAGCATGTCCCCGTTGTACGAGGATTTTATCCGGGGGAAAAAGAAGAATCATCAGCAGTAATGAAATACCATTGGAGACAGAAGGAGATAGAAGACTATGTATTCAGAGAAAGTAATGGACCATTTCCAGAACCCAAGGAATGTCGGAGAGATTGAACATGCCAGCGGAATGGGAACCGTAGGGAATGCCAAGTGTGGCGATATTATGCGGATTTATCTGGATATTGATGAGAACCAGATCATCCGTGACGTAAAGTTTAAGACCTTTGGCTGCGGCGCGGCGGTGGCGACCAGCAGCATGGCTACCGAACTGGTAAAGGGAAAGTCCATTCAGGAAGCAATGCAGGTGACCAATAAGGCGGTGATGGAGGCCCTGGACGGCCTGCCCCCGGTGAAGGTACATTGTTCGTTGTTAGCAGAAGAGGCGATTCATGCCGCTCTCTGGGATTACGCCCAGAAGCACCAAATGACTATTGAGGGGCTGGAGCAGCCGAAAAGCGACATCGGCGAGGAAGAGGAAGAAGAGGAGTATTGATTCCGGATGAGGACAGACAGTAAAGGGAAGCGCGTGGTGGTAGGCATGTCCGGAGGAGTGGACTCCTCCGTGGCCGCCTGCCTCCTTAAGGAACAAGGCTGGGACGTGATTGGCGTTACTATGGAGATCTGGCAGAAGGAGCCGGAGGAACTTGCTCAGGAGAATGGAGGGTGCTGCGGCTTAAGCGCTGTGGAAGATGCCAGGCGGGTGGCAGAGCAGCTTGGGATTCCCCACTATGTGATGAACTTTCGGCAAGAGTTTCAGGAGCGGGTGATTGATTATTTTGTGGACGAATATCTCCGTGGCAGGACCCCCAATCCCTGTATCGCCTGTAATCGCTATGTGAAGTGGGAGGCCCTTCTTAACCGGATCCTGGGACTGGGGGCAAACTACATCGCCACGGGTCATTACGCCCGGGTAATCCGGCTGGAGAATGGGCGGTATGCGTTAAGGACTTCGGCCTCACCGGCCAAGGATCAGACTTATGCCTTATACCAGCTGACACAGCATCAACTGGCTCACACGTTGATGCCGGCGGGGGAGTATACAAAGGATGAGATCCGCGCTATCGCAAGGAGGATGGGGCTCACCACGGCGGATAAGCCAGACAGCCAGGAGATTTGCTTTATTCCGGATCATGACTATGCAGGCTTTATCCGAAAATACAGTAAGAGAACGTTGCCCGCGGGGAATTTCGTGGACAGGGAAGGGAATATTTTAGGACAGCATGAAGGGATCGATCACTATACCATCGGACAGCGCAGAGGCTTGAAACTCGCCATGGGCAGAAGGATATTTGTCCAGGAAATCCGTCCTCAGACTAATGAGGTGGTGCTGGGCGAGGGGGAGGATGTGTATGCGGACACACTGGTGTGCGAGGAGGTAAACTGGATGGGGCTGGACGGGCTTCACGGAGAGGAGCGCCAGGTTACGGCAAAGATCCGATACAGTCATAAGGGAGCGCCCTGCGTGCTGCGAGAAAATGGCAAGGGCCAGGTGATCGGCACTTTCCAGGAGCCAGTGCGGGCTATCACTCCAGGCCAGGCGGTGGTATTTTACCTGGGAGACGTGGTGGCGGGAGGAGGGACTATCGTTGCCGCGCTGAATTTTGGGAGTGTGTGCTGATTCATTCCTAATTTTGGCGCAAATCCATGTTTACAAACTTGCGCCTTTATAGTAAACTATAGAGAAACACAAAACCATGGCAGCCCCTGGCGGGCTGCTTTTCTAACGCAGGAGAATCCTGAGGACAAGACGTTGATAATTTTGGAAGGAGGTTTTTCACATGACCAGAACTTATGGGAGAAAAATAGCGGTTATCCTGACTACAGTCAGTATGATAGCGGCGGCGGTGCCAGGCTGTGGACAGGGAAAATATGAGAAGATGGAGGTAGCTTCTGAGGAGACGATTGGGGAAATGCCGGAGGCTGAAGAGTCTGGCCAGGTTAAAATGTCAGCTGCTGAGAAGGCTGGGGAAGGGGCGCAGCCAGAGATCAGCCCTTCAGACCGCGAGCGGGCCATGGCACCTGCCCCAGCATTTACCGATGTATCAGATACGGTATACATAAAGGGAAATCAGGTACGGCTTCGAACCGCGCCGGATACAGGGGATGATCAGAATATCGCTGCTGTGGTAAACATCGGAACAGCCCTCACCCGCACTGGGGACAGCGATGACTGGTGCCGGATAAATTATCAGGGGCAGATCCTGTATGTTTCGAAAGGCCTGGTCAGCAGCCAACAGCCGCAGACCACTCAGGAGACGTCTGCCGCTGCCCAGACGACGGTCAGTCAATCCGGCGTTAGCCAAATCAGCCTGGACGCTGGGTGGAAATATGCAGACTTTTCTGCCATAAAGTCGGGGACAGCTACCCTTTACCGCTCAGAAAGCGCGGGCCGTAAGGGTATAACCGTATGTGTAAACGCCGGGCATGGTACAAGTGGTGGAGGGAGCGTAAAGACCCAGTGCCATCCAGACGGGACCCCGAAGGTAACCGGAGGCACTACAGGAGCGGGGGCGACCAAGGCTATTGCAGTTTCTAGCGGGATGACCTTTTTGGACGGAACACCGGAGGCGAAGGTGACACTGGCTCTTGCCAAAGTATTTAAGGAAAAGCTTCTTGCCGCAGGCTATGATGTACTGATGATTCGGGAGGGAGATGATGTTCAGCTGGATAACATTGCCCGCACTGTTTTGGCGAATAACATGGCAGACTGCCATATTGCCCTTCACTGGGATTCTACGGAGAATAATAAAGGCGCGTTTTTTATGAGTGTTCCCAATGTGGCTTCTTATCGGGCTATGGAACCGGTTGCCTCCAACTGGCAGAAGCATCAGGCTCTGGGGGAGAATCTGGTGGCCGGGTTAAAGGGAGCTGGAGTCAAAATCTTTTCTGGCGGGTCCATGGAGATGGATCTAACCCAGACATCCTACTCTACCGTGCCCAGCATTGACATTGAGCTGGGGGATAAAGCATCGGATCATTCGGCAGGGACGTTGGATGTACTTGCTTCAGGACTGCTAGCTGGCGTGAATGGTTACTTTGGCAAGGAATAAAGCTAGGGGAGAAATGCAGGAGGAAGATATGGAGTATTTGAAAATCAGACAGCATTTAGAGAGACTGCCCAAAGCAGATCTAGGGTTTTTTCCTACGCCGCTGTACCGTCTGGATCATCTGTCTGGGGAGTTGGGAGTGAATCTTTACATCAAGCGGGATGATTTTACCGGCATGAATTTGTTTGGCGGCAATAAGGTGCGCAAGCTTCAGTATTTGATTGGAGATGCCTTGAGCCAGGGATGTGAGTATGTGTTTACCTTTGGCGCCACTCAGTCTAATCACGCTATGCAGACCGTATCGGTCTGCCGCCGGTGCGGGTTAAAGCCGGTGCTTTATCTGGTGGCCATTGTGGAGCCGGACGAGGAGGATTTGCGGGCAAACCTGCTTTTGGATAAGATTATGGGGGCAGAGATTCATCTGGTAAAGCTCCTTCCAGGGGAGACGGAGGCTGATGCGGAGGAGCGGTCAGTACAGATGGCCAGAGAGCATAGGAAACGCCTGGAGGAGGAAGGACATAAATGCTATGAGGTGCCTATGGGAGGAGCCAGCCCCATGGGAAGCGTAGGTTTTATTGAAGGATTTACCGAACTAATGGAACAGTCGGAGAAACTGATGGGAAGGCGGCCGGATTATCTCTTTCACGCCACTGGCACAGGGGGAACCATGGCAGGCCTTTTGGCAGGACGGGCGCTGTGCGGCAGAGATACGGCGGTGATTTCTATCAATGTGAGCCATAAGGATGAGGGTTATCCCATGAAGTGCGAAAGCCTGGCAAATGAGAGCTTAGGGCTTTTGGGGATTGAACCTTTGGTGGAACTGGGCCGGGAGGCATGTACTGATTTGAGCTATTATCAGCCCGGGTATGAAATTCCCAATGAAGGAGCGTCAGAGGCTATCCGACTCCTGGCAAGGGAGGAGGGACTGATGATTGATCCGGTTTATACAGGAAAGGCCTTTGCGGGGATGTTGGATTACATTCGTTCCGGCAAGGTAGCCCAGGGAAGCGATGTTGTCTTTCTGCATACTGGGGGCGCAACAGCTCTTTTTGCAGAGAAAGAAATCCTGGGCCATATTGTATAGGACAGTACACAAGTAGATTTAGGCGAAAGAGGAAACGAATAATGAAAAACATGGATATGCTCCATGGGCCGCTGCTGGGAAAGATGATCGTTTATGCTGTCCCGTTGGTATTTTCCGGCCTGCTGCAACTTTTATTTAATGCAGCGGATATTGCGGTGGTTGGAAGGTTTACCGGGGCCGGGGCTCTGGCAGCGGTGAGTGCAGCCAGTCCGATCTCCGCGCTGATTGTTACACTTTTTATGGGGCTTTCCATAGGTACGAATGTAGTCTGCGCCCAGTATGCAGGAGCTGGAAGGGAGCAGGATTTCCGTGAGACCCTCCATACAGCGGTGGCGATTTCTGCCGGGGCCGGGATTGGGCTGATGATCCTAGGGATGGCGTGTACAGACGCTTTACTAAAGGCCATGGGAACACCGAGGGAGGTATTTCCCGCCGCGCGCTTGTATCTACTGGTTTATTTTCTGGGAATCCCTTTCATGCTGCTGTATAATTTTGGCGCAGCGGTAATACGGGCAGTGGGGGACACGAAAAAGCCTTTATACTTTCTTACGCTGTCTGGGATTATGAATGTCTGTCTGAACCTGTTTTTCGTGGTGGTTCTCCACATGGGGGTGGAAGGGGTGGCGATTGCCACGGTTATTTCACAGACCATGGCTGCAGGGATGGTAATGGTGGTATTAACCCATGCTGAGGGGATGTGCCGTTTCCAGAAAAAGGATTTGAAGATCCATAGAGAGAAGCTGTGGGAAATGTTTCAGATCGGTGTGCCTGCAGGGATACAGGGGGCGGCATTTGCTGTGGCGAATCTGCTGATACAGTCTTCGGTCAATTCTCTGGGCACAGCAGTGATGGCAGCCAGCACAGTGGCGCTGAATGTAGACAGTTTCTGCTTTGTGGCGATTGACGCTTTGGGACAGGCGGTGATCAGCTTTTCCGGGCAGAACTGGGGCGCAGGAAATAAGAAGCGGGTGGATCAGATATTTTGGACGGGGCTGGGACTGGGATGCCTGCTGGGAGTGGTAATAGGAGGAGCATCTATCCTGCTTGCGCCCCAGATCCTTGGGATCTATACCCGAGATCCAGTGGTTACAGAGTGGGGATTGGAGATTATGTTCATCCTTTCCGCATTCCAGTTTATCAACTGTACCCTCAACATTCCCTTTAATGTCCTGCGAAGTATGGGACGCTCGATATTCCCTTTAGTCACTACCCTTATCTGCGTGTGCGGACTTCGCATCCTGTGGGTTTATACAGTATTTCGGTGGCGTCCCACGATTGTGGCATTATACATGGCTTGGCCGGTGACAAAAGGGGTGGCCTCTGTCACCGGTATCCTTTATTATCTGTGGCTTAGAAAACGTTTTTTATCAACAAATATGATTATGCCATGATGTCGATTGAGCCTCCGTCGAAAGAGGGAATGTCCCCGCCAGAGAGGTCAATGGATTCGGAAAGCTCCGGAGTGATGGCTCCTGCGTCACGGATATCATAAAATGCATCAGAAATCTGGCTATTGCTTTCCTTTTGATCTTCGGAAAGCTCCTTGGCTGCATAACGCCGTTCTTCCCGACGGCGTTTTTTGCGTCTGGACTGGATCTCCTCCCGAAGCTTCTGCTCTTTCTCAAGCTCCTGCTTCTTTTCTGCCCGCTTTCTCTGCAGCTCCATCTGCTCCTCTTTGGCTAAATGCTTCAGTTTTTTCTGAACCTGTTTCAGCAGCTTTTCCATCCGTCGGATCTTCCGTGCGATCTTTTTTGCTTCGTCCCCATCGCTGGCAGCAGCGGTCATCTTTAACTCTACCAGGGCGCGCATGGCTTTGGCGGAAACCTGATGTACTTCAAAACGGTCTTCTGCCCGGGCCAGAAGCGCAGCCAGCTCCCCAACAGAAGGTTCTGAATTAGAGGATGACATATTACATTTGTCGGATTTTGCATCCTTGGCCTGTGACGCAGATCTCTCCCAGATGGAGCTGGAAGTCAGGTCAAATTCCTCCGGTATTTCTCGTATATCCGATGAAGCCTCAGAGCTGGAACCTTCACTCCTCTCAGCGGAGCGGGTGCGGGCAGAGGTGCTGCGGCTGGAACGGTGATAGCCGGAAATGTCATATTGTCGGCTGTTTGCGGTAACCTTCATGAAAAAATCCCCCCTTAAAGCTGATACGTGGTTAGACCTCCTTGTGTCGTCGTCAATCTGATTACAGAGCCGATAGATCAGCTGCAGCAATCTTGTTGATATCGTATATATCGGCTTATTTTGAGAAAAAAATAGAATAGACGGTCATTATTCCCCTCTATTTTTTAGTACTTGACATTACAAGGTAGTTGGTATAATATAGTATCACAAGGAGGGAGGATATGAATGCACAGTTTAAAAAAGGGGTGCTGGAATTAATCGTCCTGGAGTCGGTGCGCAAGCGGGATATGTATGGATATGAGTTGGTGGAAGAGGTATCTAAGGTGATCGATGTAAACGAGGGGACCATATATCCCCTGCTGAAGCGCTTGACCAATGAACACTATTTCGAGACTTACCTTCGAGAGTCAAAAGAAGGCCCTCCGAGGAAATATTATCATTTGACCGCTTCCGGTATTCTTTACCGGGATTCCCTTGAGGAAGAATGGATGGAGCTTCAGGAGAGAGTTTGCAGATTTTTAGAGGAACAAAGTGGAGGATTCTAAATGAAGAAACAGGAATTTTTAGAGGAATTAAAGGGTTATCTCAAGGTTCTCCAGGATGAGGAGCAGGAAGATATTCTCGACGAATATTCCCAGCATATTGAGATGAAGAAGGAGCGGGGGTTAAGCGAGGAGGAGGCTATCCGGGATTTCGGGCCGGTTCAGCAGCTGGCCGGGGAAATTCTGCAGGCTTATCACGTTAAGCCAGAATATGAAAAAGAGATGGGGAAGGGGAAATATTTCAAGGGAATTCACCTCCTGGGTAAGGGAATGGAGGAGGAGAGCCGTGAGAAGTCCAGCTCATGGAGGAGCCATAAAGAGCAGGCGAAGGCACTTTTGGGGGAAAATGGGAAGAAAGTACGCCAGGTTGTTAGACTACTGGGAAGAAAAATCATTTATTTTTTGAAGTTGCCTTTCCTTATAGGAGAGAAGGTTGGAAAAAGATGGAGGAAGAGGAAAGGGATGGATGGAATTCGGACTGAGCAGGCTGCGGATCATGAAAAGGGCGCAGGGCGGATACTGAGAGGAACCAGAAGGAGCGTGGTTTGCTGGATAGCAGGATTTATGGGATGCCTATTTTCCAGTGTTAGCTGGTGCTGTCGTTTGGGCTGGAATTTCTGCGTACTTATTGCGACTGCCGGGCTAGTATGCTTAGGGCTGCTTTTTCTCTTTTTATTTGGAGGATTGAGCGTTCTGTGGATGCGCGGGTATCCCCTGGCGGGCGTGGTGCTGGGATGCTTCGGGGCAGTGCTCTGTTTTGCCGCCCTAAGCATCTTAAGCTGTACCTTTTTTTGGGTTAAACAGAAGGGAACGGCGAGAGCGACAGAGAGAATCTCCAAAGTTGTGACGATCCAGGGGCCGATGAAAGAAAGAGCCAAGATAGAAATGAGGGAAGAAGATGAATAGAAGAGATCAATTAAGAGGAATTGCAGCCGGCGTCCTTTGTATCGGTGTCCTGATGGGAGGAGTAGGGACGGGAATTGCACTTGCGGATTTCTCCGGCTTTTCTTATCGGGTTATATCTGTGTCAGAGGAGAAGTTAAAGACAGAGATCTTTACTTATGAGATTTTGCCGGAGGATGAGGAAGAGATCTGGGTCAACCGGCGGTTGGGTGATCAGGCTTGTGTTATAAGGGAACAGGAGGATGTGCCGGAAAATCTTGTAGAAGTAAAGGTGGTATATAATTCAGAGCTGTGCAGGCCGTATATGCAGCCCCATAAAGATGATGAGGCAGATACCCATCTTTTCCTGTATATGGACTTTTATGAAAGTGATATAGAGCGGATGATGAAATATAAGGATCAATTTCTGGAAGGACTGAGGGAGCAGGAATTCCGGGAATTTCAGGAAAGGTATGTGGAACTGGTGGAGTACCGTGTGAATCCAGTAAATCGGGACAAGGTGTGCATAAATTAAACAGAGGGAGACCATGGGACGGACAATGAAAATAATTATTTCTCCGGCGAAAAAAATGAGGGTTTCTGAGGACTGGGGCGGAGCATGCTCAATCCCGGCATTTCTGGACAAAGCGGAGGAATTAAAAGAATATATTCGCGCGCTGTCCTGGGAAGAAGCGGCAGGGATGTGGAAATGCAATAAAGCCCTTACGGATTTGAATTATCAACGTTTTCAGGAAATGGATTTAAAGAGTAATTTAACACCTGCCCTTTTAGCATATGAAGGGATTCAGTATCAATATATGGCGCCGGCAGTTTTTGACCGAAAACAGTGGGAGTATGTAAAGAGCCATCTGCGTATCTTATCTGGATTTTACGGAATTTTGCGCCCGGAGGACGGAGTGGTCTGCTACCGTTTAGAGATGCAGGCTAAGGGCAGCTTTCCGGCAGGTAAGAAGAGGGCGCCTTCTTTATACGAATATTGGAAGGATGAGATCTATAAGGAATTAGCAAAGGAAAGCAGAAAAGAGGGGAGCGTGGAGATCTTGAATCTGGCGTCTAAGGAGTATTCGAAGGCGGTGGAGCCCTATCTGAAGGATGAAGACCGGTTTATTACCTGTGTATTCGGAACTATGGAGAAGGGAAAAAAGAAAATCCAGGTGAAGGGAACAGAGGCGAAGATGGCCAGAGGGGAAATGGTGCGCTTTCTGGCGGAGCATCAGATAGAGGATCTGGATCAGCTGAAAAAATTCAACCGGCTGGGATACCAGTATCAGGAGGAATGGTCCGGAGAGAAGGAGATTGTGTTTTGTAAAGGGATAGAAAATAAAGGAAAAGATTGAACAAAATATTCCATATATTTCTAAAACTAACAAAAAAACGAAAAAAAAGAAAAAAAATGAAAAAAGCGGTTGACTTTTGGTGAAAGCAGTGATATTATAAGACTCGCGCCGCTGATAAGGCGGCCAAA
>CATJIO010000118.1 GCA_949740725.1 uncultured Lachnospiraceae bacterium
CGAATTCAATTTTTGAATTTTGTCAAAAGCCATTTTACCTCTTATTTTTTCCTGCGTCTTGTAAAATATCTTCATTTTTCAGATTTATTGGTTTTATTTCCCGTGTGGATTATATGAATAAAAATAAACGGTTTTATGTGTATTGAGGGATTTTATTAGAATGCTGCATTTTAGAAATGAAGAAATCCATGAATTGCCTAAAACTGAAAAAAGAGCCATTGAACAGCCCTTTTCTCGCGTTGTCATTTTTCCATTTATTTTTTACCTCTTTGCCCCAATCGCCATCCTATCAGCGGCATCAAAAACGCAAAAAAGAGAGGTCCACCAACCACTCTGATGAACCCCTACGCCCAAAATCCCTTGATTTTAAGCCATTCCTCAACACTTTCGCCTGCGAGTACCCAAATTCCTATGGCATCCATTTAGAGCATATCTCACCGGAAAGAATACAGACATCACACTATGGGATGACACGTTTACCTTTCGCCAAATTCTCTCTCAAAATCTTCACAGGCCTGGCGCAGGCCACAGGGTTGATGAAAGATATTATGCTTTGTGCCCACAATCACATCCACACCCATCTCCTGGCACAGCCTTGCCCCTTCCCGGTCAATACCTCCATCCACAGAAATCAGGAATTTTCCCCCGTGCTCCCGGCGAAGCGCTGCGATCTCTCCCAGCCGCTCCATGCTGCCCGGCAGCAAAGGTTGTCCGGCAAAGCCCGGCTCCACGGCCATCAGCATCACTAGATCCGTAAACTGGAGATAGGGAACTATCGAATCAATCCGCTGAGAAGGATTGAGAATCACACCTGCTTTCATCCCTGCCTCATGGATCCGGTTGATGGTCCGGACCACATACCTGGTGCTGTCTGTGTGGAAAGAAACATAATCCGATCCCGCTTCTTTAAGACGATCCACATAATTCTCCGGCCCCTCGACCATAACATGTACATCCATAATCATTTGCGGATATGCATCTTTAATCTGCCGGATAAAAGAGAGGGGGTAGAGAAGGTTGGGAACATAGTGTCCATCTGCCAGGTCAATGTGAAACCACCGTGCTCCTCCTTCCGCCATCTCTCGAAGCTGCGTGTCAAGCTCCAGAAAGGGAACATTAATCAATGACGCAGAATTAATCATAACTTTTCACTCCAATCGATCACCGTAAATTTTCTGTGTACGCAGATCCATAAAATTTCGGTCTCCCTCTGTAGTAGAGACCATCACATAGGCATAATAAATTCCGCCACAGGGGCAGCCTACATTGGGATGATACCCGCTGGGAATGGAGACCACATCTCCTTCCCGCACCAGATAGACGTTCGGCTGATCCATCTGATCATACACGCATTGCAGCCCAAAGCTTTCGCCCATTTGAAAATAGACATAAACCTCTTCTCTCTCCTTGCCATGCTCATGAGGGGGCCAGGCCGTCCAGCCACCATCTCTGCCGCAACAAATCCCAGTGAGAAAACGTCCGGAAGCAAAATTGTCGTCAATAAAATTCCACACATCCCTTCGCGTCCCGTTCTCCTGCTTTCCATAAACTTTGTGGCGCTCGTCCTGATCCACCTCCACAAATGGGATGTGACGGAATACGTATTGCTTGGAGCAGGGCGCCCCATAGCGCATCACTATACCATCTCCGCTAATGGTAATGCTGCTTTGGATGGGCACATAAAGCATATCGCAGGTCTGTGCATTTCCACAGATATCTCCCCATTCAAACTGGATACTGCCTCCAATAATAATCAGGCAAAGCTCCTCTTTACCGCTCTCCAGCATCTGGGAAGCTCCAGTCAGCTCTATCCTCTGTACTGAGCAGTAGGAGAGTCCCAGACTCTCTGGCGTACAATAGGATTTAAGATCCTTCGCCTTTAAATATACTGCCATACCATTTCTCCTTTTTAACGTCCTCCAGAATAAAAACCGGGGGACGCTTCAAATTATCGAACTTTATGTAAATCTAGGTACGTTTTATGTAAACTTATATCTTTCTAATTGCAGTTTTAACACGCTTGTTATGTAAATTTGTATACTTTATGTAAACTCATTCTTGTTTTATGTAAATTAATATCTGGATTTACGCAAATTTACAGCATACTACAGCTGTCTCAGGTGAAAGCCGCCGTCTACATCGATGACGCTCCCTGTGCTGTAAAGGATTTCGTCCTGGGCAAAGAGATTCACCGCGTTGGCCACATCCTCTGGATATCCCCATCTGGCGATTGGAAAAGCTCCGCTGTCAATCAGACGGTTATATTTCTCCTGTACCCCATCGGTCATATCTGTAGCGATTACCCCAGGGCGGACTTCAAAGACAAGAATCCCCTCCGAGGCAAGCCGGGCGGCAAACAGTTTGGTAATCATGGAAACCCCTGCCTTGGAAATACAGTACTCTCCCCGGTTAATGCTTACCACCTGGGAAGAGCAAGAGGAAATATTGATAATCGTCCCCCGCTTCCTGCCACTCCTCTCCTGCTTTAACATCTGGTTGGCCACCTGCTGGCACATAAACATTGTCCCCTTTGCATTGGTGCCCACCACATAGTCAAAGCTCTCCTCGGTCATGGTCAGAAGATCCCCCCGGATCTTAGGAGCCACCCCGGCATTGTTTACCAGAAGGTCGATGCGCCCAAAAGAGGCTACAATCTCCTGGATAATACGCTGGCGATCCCCGCTGGAACCAATGTCCCCGCAAAACCATTGAACGGAAATCCCGGACTCCCGAAATATCTTCACCGTCTCTGGATAATTCTCTTCCCCTCTGGTGGCCACGATCCCCACGTCAAAGCCATTCTGCCCCAGCTTTATGGCGATCGCCCTTCCGATTCCCCGGCTTCCGCCGGTAACTACCGCAACCTTTCCCATACCAAGCAACCTTTCTTCCCTTTCCTCTAAGTAGTCATTCCGCACAGCCTCTATGTAGTCTGACGGATCAAAAGCTCGCTGCCAAAGCGGAGCGTCTGTACCACGTTCGAAGGCTTTTCTGCTTCAATTCGATGGATTAGCAGCTCGATCGCCTTTTCTCCCATTTCATAAAAAGGCTGGCCTACCACGGTAAGCGGTGGAGTGGTCATACAGCTGATATCCACATTGTCGAAACTGATAATCGCAACATCCTCCGGAATCCGCAACCCTTTCTCGGTCACCGCCCGGATACAATTTATCGCAACAATATCATTGGTGGCAATAATCGCGTCTATCTCGATTCCCCTGTCCAGATATTCTCTTATCTTATAGTAAGCATCGATCTGATTCGCCGTATATGTCTGGTAAGTCATCACCTCAATCACCCGGCTCTCATCAAAAAGATCCAGGCTCTTCATTCTCTCTTTATACATGCTCCAGCGTTCCTGATAAGCCAGGATATTCTCTTCGCCCTTACAGTACAAAAGCTTTCTCCGTCCCCGGGCAAGAAGATGATCTACCGCCAGATTAATCGCGCCCTTATTATCCGTAGCCACCAGGTCAATCTTTTCATTCACCTCACGAAGCAGACTCACCACCGGTATTTTCCGCCCGAAAAAGCCTTCGATGTCATTCCATTTATCGGAAAGCCCTCCCGTGGTCACAATGATCCCATCCACCCACGCAGACTGGAGCAGCTGCATATAGCGCTCTTCCTTCACCGCGTTTTCGTCGGTATTGCAAAGGCAGATTTTATAGCCCATGGATTCTGCCTTATCCTCCATGGCTCTGACCAGGATCGGAAAAACCGGATTCCGGATATCCGGTATCAGCACTCCGATATTCTTTGTCTGACGCTTTTTGAGAAAACGCCCTAGCGCGTTGGGATGATAATTTAACTCCGCCGCTGCCTCCAAGACCCTGGCCTTTTTCTCCTCTTCTACAAAAGCGGTCCCGCTGAATACTCTGGAAACCGTGCTAACCGATACCCCTGCTCTTTCTGCCACATCCTTTGCCGTTGCCATCTGCCTCTGCTCCTTACCCATATTTTCGTAAAAAATTCTATTCTGGATGATTCTTCTATCAATCCCCCACTCATTATATAGTTTTTTACGGCTTCCGTCATCTTTTTTCTATGAGATTTCAAAAAACAATGGATACTAAAACAGCTCCTGGACTACGGTTCCGATGATGTATGGGCGCTCATCCTCGGACGCTCCCTGCTTTCTGCACACAATGTCCACCGTGACCTTCTGCTCCTCCGGATTCACCTCTGTCACTTCCCCGCGCACGGTAACTGTATCATTTAATACCACCGCTGAGCGGAATCGCACCTCCTCGGAGCTAGTCAGGGAATTATCTCCGCACAACTTATTCAGTACCGGGGCAAGCAGCCCTACCGTAAGCATCCCATGGGCGATGCTGGCGCCATACATGGTGGTTTTCCCAAAGGCCCGATCCACATGGTGAGGCGCGTAGTCTCCGGATATCATGGCAAAAATCTGGGTGTCAGCTTCCATAATTGTTTTAGAAAAGAAGGCCACATCCCCTACCTGGATCTCCTGGATCCTTTTCACATTCGTGTCACTGATCTCCATCCTGACTTTCCTCCTTTACATCGTATCCTGCGGATCCAGCTTCCCTGCCTGGGGCGAAAACTGCTCCACCGATCTGCCTTCTATCAACAGCTCCTTGTCGTTGCTGTAACATTCCCATGCGATGGTAACCGTACCCTTCTCTTCATCCACTTCCTGGATTTCCGCCCTTGCAATGATGGTCTCTCCACGGGGAGCGGTTCTCACCAGGCGATACTCTCCACGGATCCGGATGCTTCCTGCCGGAAGTAGCCGGAAGACAGCGCCTCCAGCCAGAGCCTGAAGTTGAGCCGCGCTGATCACCGTCCGTCCCAAATCCGGCTCTGCATATGCTTCATTCAGATAGTAAGGGTTCATTTCCCCGGAAAGGCCTGCATACAGCATCACATCGGTCTCCGTACACGTTTTCGTAAAGATTGAAAAATCCCCCACCTTTAAATCCCATAATTGCTTTCTCTTCTCTTTCATCTTTCTCTCCCGCCTACCGCACACGCATCATGTTCGTCACTTTTCCTTCCATGACCAGCTCATGATTCTGATTATGGATTTCCATATGGATAAAAACAAGCTTCTTTTCCTCTCGCTTTTCCATCACCTCTCCAGTGACGAAAATAGTGTCGCCAATCTTCACATCCTTGTAAAAGGTAGCCTGCTGGCCCACAGTCACAGAGCCAGGCGAGGTAATCATGGTAGAAACCGGCCAGGTATAGGTGGCAAGAAGCATGCGCTGGATCACCCGCCCCATTGCGGGGGATTTGCTGGCAAACCCCTCATCCATACAGACCGGCTCAAAGGAACCGGTGATTCCCGCATAGAGAATTACATCCCCCTCGGTCACTGTTTTGGAAAATGAGGCCTTGGTGCCCAGCGGCACAGTCTCAATCGTTTTTTCGATCACATTTAAATTTAATTCCTTCATTATTGTTCAATCATCCTTTCCCCTGAGATCCACGGATTACGGCATGACAATATTGGGAAGAGTCATGCTGATGGCCGGGACAAAGGTAATCAGCAGCAGGGAAATGAGCATTGCCACATACAGAGGCATCAGCGCCTTGGTGGTGCTCTCGATGCTTACTTTACCCACCGCACAGCCAGCGAACAAACAGGTGCCCACAGGAGGTGTCAACAGTCCGATCCCAAGATTCAACATCAGGATAATGCCGAACTGAATCGGATCCACGCCAAACTGAGTTACCACTGGCAGCAGGATAGGCGTCATAATCAGCACCAACGGGGCCAAATCCATAAAGCAGCCCAGAAGGAGCAGAAGGAGATTTACCAGAAGAAGCACCACCACCCGGTTATCGCTGATAGAAAGCAACACATTGGTAACCAGCGCGGGGATACGCAGGTACGCCAAAATATAGCCGAATGCCCCTGCTGCTGCAATCAATGGATATACCATAGCCAGAGTGCGGACCGTAGAACCCAGAACCTTTGGAATACGGCTCCATTTCAATTCCTTGTAGATAAATTTCGCCACGATAAAGCAGTAAATACAGGCGATGGCTGCCGACTCTGTGGCAGTAAACATTCCGCAGGACACGCCGCCTACAATGATGACCATGGCAAATATGGCAAAAAACGCATCCTTTGTCACCGCCAGGGCCTCCTTGAAAGGCACCTTCTCCCCCTTAGGGTAATGCTTTTTCAGGGAGATGAAATAGCACAAAAACATCATGACAATCCCTAACAGAATGCCAGGAACATAGCCTGCCCAGAAGAGCCTACCAATAGACAGGCCGCCGGCGGCCATGGCATAGAGCACCATATTGTGGCTGGGCGGGATAATCAGGCCCTGGCATGCGCTGGCCACTGTCACTGCTGTGGCAAACTCCCGGTCATAGCCAGCTTCCTCCATCATCGGGATCTCCAGCACGCCCAGGGAGGAGATATCCGCCACCGGAGAGCCGGAAATTCCGCCAAAGAACATGGAAGCCACGATATTCACATGGGCCAGGCCTCCGGTCAAATGGCCCACACACACATTGGCAAAGGATAGTAGCCGTTTAGATATGCCTCCTTCCCCCATCAACTCCCCCATCAGGATAAAGAACGGGATCGCCAACAGCGAAAAGGAATTCACCGACGCCGCCATCCTCTGCACCATGGTCATCAGTGGGATCTTGCAGTAAATCATGGTAACCGCCGTGGAGAAAACCAGAGCCATTGTAACCGGGATCTTCATCACAACCAGAAGGGCAAAGGAACCAAGCAGCAATAAAATCAACAAATTCACATTCTCCATACTTTCCTCCCTCTATTGTTCCGGTTTGTGATCCGGCTCCGGAGCCGAGTCTTCATCCAGGTTTGTCTTCTTATACTTTTTCCACCCGGCCAGATCGTACAGCTTAAAGATCACCATACAGATACCTCCAAAGGGAATGGTAATGTAGAGGGTAGCTGCCGGCCATTTCGTCGCAGCCAGGGTGGAATTGGTGGTATTCTGAACCAGCTGAACCCCGTACACGGTAAAGAATACGCCGATTGACAGGATAACCAGGTCTCCTACCATGTCGCAGAACTTTTGTACTGGCTTGGGAAACCAGTGATAAAAAAGCTCCACGCTGATGTGGAGGGATTTCTCCGCCCCGATAGCCATGGCCAAAAAGGTCATCCACACAATTAACAGCAAGGAAACCTCCTGGCCCCAGCGAAGCCCGCCACCGAACACATTCCGCAGGATAACCTGGGCGCAAGTGATGAAAACGACTGCAACAAGAACATACTTTGAATATTGAAAAAGAAGCCAGTATAATATATTGAAGGCTTTGATCAATCCATCTCGGACTCTTTTCATCTCTCTCATCCTTTCTCATGGTCTCCCGGAAGGTTACCGCTCCTGGCCAAGCCAAAGGTCAAGCTGATTTTTCATCGCTTCCTTTGGGGCCTCTCTGCCAGTAAACAGATGATAGGCTATCAGCCCCTGGTACAAAAGCATCCCGTCCCCTGTAAGCGTCCGGAACCCCTGCTCCTTTGCTGTTTTTAGGAGCGGGGTGAAAAGGGGCTTATGGACAATGTCCATGAAAACGGTTTCGCCGCTCAGCTGCTCCCAGGGAAGGAGGCCGGCATGAGGGGAGGGCATCCCGCTCATGCCGAGAGAGGTTGTATTGGCGATGAAGGGACACATAGGCGCCACTCTGCCCACTGCCTCCTTCTCAAAGGGAACGTACTCCACATTGTGGAAGCCGCTCTTTTCCAGCATATCCAGCAGATCAGTCACCCTCTTTTCCGGCAGGTTGCAGAGGTAAAGTTTCTCTATTCCGCTGCGCATAAGGGACAGCGCCACCGATCTTCCCGCGCCGCCGGCGCCGAACAAAAGGACATTTCTCCCTTTCAGGACGACCCCTTCCGCGCGCACATAATCCACAAAACCGTCGCCGTCAGTATTATAGCCAATCAGCCTTCCATCCTGGTTCACTACCGTATTGACCGCACCCAGAAGAGGATCGGTCACCTCGTCAAGATATGGGATGATTTCCACCTTATGAGGCATGGTCACCACCAGGCCGGAAAATCCCAGGGCTCTTACTCCTGCCATTGCTTCTGCTAATTCTCCCGTCTTTACCTCGCATCCTAGAAAAACAGCATCCACATCCTGGGCCTGAAATGCCCCATTATGGACAATCGGAGATAATGCCTGCTGGATAGGCGTACCGATAATGGCATAATACTTTGTTTTCCCGCTTATCATTCCCACAAACCTCCATCACTTCCTGACTATTTGGCAAGGGCTGCGATCTGGGCAAGAATGTCGCTGTACTTTCCTCCCTCAAAGCCCTCCACAAACGATCCACAGGCATCTTCAAACTTTGCCTGCTCCTCTGGAGTTAATTCTGTAACAACTACTCCGGACTCCTTTAACTTGGCCAGGGCCTCTCCCTCTGCCTCTTCCCAAAGTTTTTTCTGAAGCTCCCAGGACTCTAAAGCACATTCCTCGATCACCTTCATGTCTGCCTCGCCCAGAGTTTCTCTTGTCTTATTGCTCATAATCAGGGTATCCGCAGCGCGGGTATGGTTGTCCAGCGTCAGATAGTTTGCCACTTCATAGTGGGAAACCTCCAGGTACTGGGCAATGGAATTCTCCGCCCCGTCGATCACTCCGGTCTGTAATCCGGAATAAACATCCGCGTAAGGCATAGGCTGGGGATTTCCTCCAAGAGCTTCCACCATTCCCATCATAAGAGAGGATTCCTGTACCCGGATATTCAGTCCCTTCATATCCTCTGGCGTATGGATCTCCCGCTTGGAATTGTAGAAATCTCTTGCTCCGCCGTCATAGAAGGTCAGACCGTACAGCCCGGCCTGCTGCATCTCTTCACTCTTCATCATTTCCATGCCGATGGTCCCATAAGCATCCCAGAAATGCTGGGTATCCTTGTAGATAAAAGGCATCTGGAGAGCATTCAATCCGTCATGGAACTCTGCCAGAGGGCTGATATTTCCCCGAAGGAAATCTAGTCCGCCGTACTGAAGCTGCTCCAGACAGCTCTTCTCCTCACCGAGAACCGCATCATAATAAATATCAATGGTAATTCTTCCGCCGGTTCGTTCGTTTACATTCTTAGCAAACTCCTTCAATGCAGTGGAGGTGCAGAAGGTCTCGGAGTGATTAGTTGCGCAGCGAAGGGTGTAGCTTGGCCCCTCCATGCTTGTGGAATAATCTCCAGAGGGCGTCTCTGCCGCTTCGGTCTCCCCTGCCTCCTTCGTCTCCCCTGGCGCTGCCGCCGTCTCCTTGGCCGTCTCCGCCGCTGTGGTGGGCGCAGCCGTGGTGCTTTCACCGGCGCCGCCTCCGCACGCGGTAAGAGACAAAACCATCATTGCCGCCATTGTCATCGCTGTTAATTTTTTCATCTTTTTTTCTCCCTTCTTATCCTTTATTTTTCTTGTTATCCCATGATTTTATCCATTACCGGCGCGGCTATTTACACCCCATAGCCTCCGGCCGGAAAATCCGTTCATCCATCTGCTTCAGATCCTTGGCAATCTCCGGGGCAAATTCCATCTTTGCCAGTACATCCTTTTCTAGATCCACACCAGGGGCAATCTCGGTTAACACCAGCTTGCCGTCCTGGTACTCAAATACCGCCCGCTCAGTGACATAGACCACTTTCTGCCCGGCTTCTCTGGAAAATCTTGTGCTAAAGGTAATCTGCTGCACATTCTTCACCAGCTTATTATTCCTGCCCTCCTGAAGGATCCGCAGCCTGCCATCTGCCACCTCGGTCTTTAATCCCCCGGCAGTAAAGGTCCCACAGAATACCACCTTCTTTGCTCCCTGGCTAATGTCGATAAAGCCGCCGCCGCCATTGAACGTCTTGCCGAACTGGCTTACATTCACATTCCCCTCCTGGTCAGCCTGAGCCAGTCCTAAGAATGCCATATCCAGTCCCCCGCCGCCGTAAAAGTCGAACTGGGCGCTCTCATCAATCACTGCCACCGGATTGCTGGCCACGCCGAAAATCGCGCCGGTGGCCGGGATGCCTCCGTAGATTCCCTGCTCAATGGTCATGGTCAGCCTGTGGGAGAATCCCTCCTCTGCCGCCACGCTGGCCACTCCGTCGGACATGCCGAAACCAAGATTAATCACCGTATCCGGCTCCAGTTCCATAAAAGCTCTTCTGGCAACGATCTTTCTATGATTCAGGGGAAGAGGCTCCAGCGCGTCCACCGGCGTGACAATCTCGCTGGTAAAATTCGGATTATATTCCCCTTCTCCGGTTTGCATCTGATTCGGGTCAACCACCACCATATCCACATAAGCCCCGGGGATCTTCACCTTTTTACAATTCAGCGATCCCTTGGCCGCCCGGTACTTTACCTGGGCGATAACGATCCCGCCGCTGTTATGGGCGGCCTGGGCCAAGACCAGGTTATCAAGAATGGCTGGCTCCTGCTCCATGCTGATATTTCCGTCTTCATCGGCGCAGGTTCCCCGGATGATTGCCACGTTGATGGGAAAGGTCTTGTACATCAGGTACTCCTCCCCATCGATCTCAATCAGCTTAACTAGATCCTCTTTTGTCACTTCATTTACCTTGCCGCCGCAATACCTGGGATCCACATAGGTATACTTCCCGGTCTTGGTAATCAGCCCCGGCCTTCCGCCTGCGATTTCCCGGTACAGCTGGATCGTCACTCCCTGAGAAAAGCTATAAGCTTCAATCTTATTCTCCGCTGCCAGCTGCTGCATCTGAGGAGACCAGGTCCAGTGCCCGCCGATCACCCGTTTCACCATCCCCTCGTGGGCAAATCGGGTAACTCCCGCCTCCTTCTTATTTCCCATACCAGAAGCGTGGATCAGAGTAAGCTGATTAGGGCTCCCACAGTCAAGAAACTTCTTCTCTAAAACTTCCAGCGCCTTGTATGGCTCCATCACGCCTCCGCCGCTTCCCGCAATAGCCACCGTATCATGATCCTTGATCCGATCGATCGCCTCTTCAAAGGACTTAAACTTCGACATACCCTTTCCTCCATTGTTTGTCATGTCATTGTTGAATTTCTATGATATCGTTGTCATGAGATGATATTAGCACTTTGCTCTATTCTTGTCAATATTATTCGCTGATTTCGTCATATTTTGTGCATTTTCTATAGATTTTTCATGAATATTCTGTGCTTTTTCCCTAGAATCAGCGCAGATTCTCTTTACTTTTTCTTTTTTTAACAGCCTCCATTAAGAAAACGTTATCTTGCATTCATTGAAAAATCCGAACTTATCCTTTTCTCTTCCGTTGACGAAAAATTTTGACCCTTGGGGGATGGATAAAAGATGAAAAAGAAAATTCTAATGCATGCAACGTTACCCTCCTGCGCAAATAAAAAAACACGCCAGCGTAACAAACTGGCGTGTCTTTCCTTAAGGCTTATTCCTGTTTCACCTATTGGGCTCGATCACCTTGCACACATCTACCCAATCCAGATAATCGGTACAGGCTTCTAATTCCGGGATGGTGAGCTCAATAGCGCTGTTGGGACTTCCACATGCGGGATAAACGGTCTTAAACCGCTTCAGGGAAATATCCAGGTAGATCTCCACCCCAGGATTGACCGCAAAGGGGCAAACTCCGCCCACTCCATGGCCAATGAGCTCCAGGGCTTCATCTGGAGTAAGCATCTTTGCTTTTAATCCGTATCGCGCCTTAAACTTTGCATTATCGATCTTCCCATCCCCAGCCGCTACAATCAGCATAGGGCGCTCCTTCCCGTGGAAGGATAAGGTCTTGGCGATCCTCTGCTCTTCACAGTTTAACGCCTTTGCCGCCAGTGCTACCGTAGCGCTGGACAGCTGGAATTCCTGGATCCGGTCCTCCATTCCCTTGGTCTTAAAATATGCTCTTACCTTTTCTATGGCCATGGCTTTTTCCTCTGCTTTCTCTGTAGTGATTAGTGTGCTGCTGTCCCCAGTATGCCTCGCCTGCCAGGACGCCGACGTAAATGATGTGATTTCGTTATGATATCCTTTACTCGATATCCGGATATTCGATGATATATTTTTCGTAAGCATTGATCACGATGGTGTCCTTATAGTGATCCATCCGTTTGAAACAACTCCCATAGGTGGCATGGATATGGCCGTGGATAAAGAACCGGGGACTGTACTTCTCCATTAACTTTAAGAACCAGGCAAAACCACGGTGGGGCATATCTTCCATGTCATTCAGCTGATAGGCCGGAGCGTGGGTGATGAGGATGTCAAAACCCTTATGTTTCCAGATCTTCCACCGAAGCTTTCGGATCCGTTTCCCCATCTCCCGCTCAGAGTACTGATTTTCCGCTCCAGGCTGATACCGCATGGAACCTCCCAGGCCCAGGATCCGGATCCCGTGGTATACAAAGATATCGTCGTCAACGCAGATGCAGCCTCCCATATCTTCTCTCTCATAGTGGTCATGATTCCCATTGATGAAAAGGAGGGGGGCGTGAGACATGGTTACCAGAAAGGACAAATAGCTGGCATGCAGATCACCGCAGGACAGGATCAGATCAATATCTTCCAGCATTCCCGGCTTATAAAAATCATATAGTAATTTTGATTCTTCATCTGCTACCACCAGAATCTTCATGATCTGCTGCTTTTGCCTCCGTTTTTTCCTTCAGGTTTATCCCCTGCAGCTTTACCAACTCCATAGCTTCCCCAGTCAGTTCCTCATACTTTGGAACAGAGCCGACGATATTTTCTGCCAGCCAGTCCATGGTGACAATCTCCTTGGGACTCAGCTTATTATTTCCGTCACAACGGCAAACCCCGTCACGGGAGTAGATGTCAAAGTCAAATGGGTGGAAGCTTCCGCTTCGGATAGACTGCTTTAAGAAGGTGATCAACCTCTCCGTTCCTCTGGGAAGCTTCTGGGAGCAGATCACATCGATCACTTCCGCTGACATGCCCCACCAGTAGTTTACCGCCTGTTTTCCTCTGGTATTCAGACTTCCCCTGCCGCCCTGACGGAGCTGCTTGACGATCCGTTCATAAAATTTTCCCCAATGCCAGATAGGCGTGGCCAGGATGGCCAAAGTCCCGTCCTTCTCCTTGTGGAGCAGGCCGAACTCTCTTGCCGGGGATATGGGGGTAATCATGTCGTCCGCGGAGATATAGGTGATCCCCTCTTCCTGCAGCTCCTCCAGCACATTGACCTCCTTCACGGATTTCCATTTCAGGTGAACCCGGACTCTGGGATTAATCATCCTGGCGCCAATGGCGAAGGCATTCACATTGGCCAGGGAACCGTAGATAGGATAATCGGCAATGTAGCCTAAGTCGTCTCTTCCAGACACTGAGGCCGCGATACAGCCCAGGAGAAATTTTGCCTCGTACATCCTGCCGTAATACGTGCGCAGGGAGGAATAGGAGGTATTTACATTGCAGTTCAAGATCGCTACCTCCGGATGCTCCACCGCCTCCTTCACGCTGGCCTGAATCATCCTGGGAGTGGTGGTGAAGATCAGATGGCTTCCCGCCTCCATGGCCTTCTGGATGGACGCAGACACCGATGCATCGGTATCCGCCTCATGGAAGGAGAGAGTCTCCACTTCTTTCCCCATAGCCTGTTCCAGATATAGCCTTCCCAGCTCATGGCCATAGGTCCAGCTGGAAGTCTCCGGGGTTTTCTCATAGATAAAAGAGATGCGCAGAGGCTGATCTCCGGCGGAAGGTAAAAGGAGGCTCCGAAGCCTTAAGGAGGCCGGCTTTTCTGTCTGTTCCGGCTGTTCCATCAGAGCCACCACATCGCCGCCTTTTGCCTTTAATTCCAGTTCCTGCCGCACCTTCTCAAAGTCCTTTTGGATCTGGTTCTCTCCCTTTCCCTTCACTGTCTCATATCCAAAGATCTCCGCGTAGATGAGAAAAGCGTCAGAGCAGGTCAGTCCCAGGGAGGGGCCGCCTTTGCTGTAAAATACCTTGGAAAACCGATCATAGACCGCTTTAAAGTAGGATCGGTCATCATCGTCCCAGATTTGCCCTGGCTCTTTCCCCATTACTTTTAAAAGCTGGTTATAGCTCTCCTCCTGGCTGAACCAGACATCGCAGTTAAAGGACACTTGATAGAAGTCCAGAAAAGCATAGTACAGCTTGTTTTCCTTCTCCTCGCTCCGCCTGGGCAAAAGCCGCGTCACCAGGCCAGGGATGCTGAAGGCTCCCACATATTTTAACACACTGACCCGCTTATTCCCCTCCTGGACATAGTATTTATTCATAAACTCGTAAACCAGGATGGGATCATGGATGCCCTCTTCCATCTGGGAATCATAGAGGGTGGCCCACTTGGCCCCAAATTCCGTCTTTTCGGTGAGAAGGGGCATAAAATTGCTGGCAAAAGCATTGGTCCTTCCCTTCGTCTTTGTCCCCACAATGCGGTTTAAGGGAATGTCCACCAAGCCGATATTCACCTCTGAGACAATATCTGTATAGGACAAAATATCATCCAGTACTGGAAGATAGGGATATTCTCCCTTAAGCAAAGATGTCTGATACTGCTTTCTGCCGCTCCTTAATGCCCGGCTGTAATCATATAATGCCATAAATGAACCCTTTCATTCGGAACACTCCGGCACGCCAGAGTGCTGTCAACTCAATTTTTTCCAATTAATTCAATACACAGGGTGAAGATATCCCCATCCTCTACTGGTTTTGGGGTGTAAAGGGTATATTTTGCCCCGTTTTTGCTCCAGCTTGCCAGGCGGCCGCCACTTACTGTGGTTTTTACCAACAAATCCTCGTCCGCCCCACAGTCGGAAAGGGCAGAGACCTCCTCCTCAAACTCCTCAAAGATGCCAGCGAAATCCTCTGCATGGGCCGCCCCGCGGTAGGAGTAAGGAATATCGTTCAGGGTAAAGGTGATCTCCCCGATTTCTCCACTGATCAGATAGTATTTCCCATCCTCCGCCCCTTCAGGCATTTCCATAGAAAGACTGGCCTCCTTTAGCCCTTCAGGACCCTCCAGTTCAGCGTAGGGATTGGGCATCTCTGCCTCTGTCCCGTTGTCATCAGCATCCTCCTGCCTTTCCCCCGCTGTACTCTCCCCTTCTGTTACTGTGGTATCCCCGTCTACCTGTGTCTGATTTCCTGCTGGCTTACAGCTGGTGATTGCCACGGCAGCAAGACCTGCTGCCGCAAAGATCATCCATTTTTTCATGATTATCTCCTCCCTCTTTCTTAACGATTGACTCCTGGAAAAACTTTCCTTTAATCCTGTTCTGTTTTCGGACAGGCAAAATTTTGACTGCTATATAGGCTGTAATATCCGGACATGGCAAAACTAACCGCAATGATGATGGCAAAATAAGGCAGCCCCTCGCCGCCGAACATCTCCAAGGCGATGATCAAGGTGGCCACCGGGCAGTTGGTCACCCCCACAAAGAGAGCCGCCATGCCGCAGGCAGCGAAGAGAGATGGGGAAATTCCCAGTATCTGTCCCACCGTACAGCCAAAGGCCGCTCCCACACACAAAGTAGGGACAATCTCCCCTCCTTTAAAACCTCCTCCCAGAGCTACTGCTGTAAAGAATGCCTTCAGCAGAAAAGCTTCACAGGCCACATGGCCCTCCATCGCTTCCTCGATCAGCTGCATGCTGCTGCCATTATAAACCCTGGTGCCAGAGAGAAGGGTGATGGCGATAAAAATGACGCTGGCGGCTACAATACGGAGATACGGATTCGGGAATTTTTTCTGATATAGCTTCTCCGCCCGGTGAAGCAGTGTGCAGAAGCCGATGCTCACCAAAGCGCAGAGAATGCCTAACAGCACCATATATCCTGCTCCAGCCAGGCCGAACTCCGGCATATCCAGGATGCGAAAGCGCTCCCCGGCCACCCCCATCCAGCTGGCAATCCTTGCCCCAATAAACGCGGCAAAGACACTGGGAAACAGGGCCGCGTAGTGCATCACGCCGATATTGACCACTTCCAGGGAGAATATCCCGGCAGCGGCCGGAGTGCCAAACATGGCGCCGAACACTGCGCTCATACCGCACATCAGCGCGGTCTGCCGGTCCCTGGTGTTAAACTTTAGTGCCCGGCTGATAATTGTCCCCAGGCATCCCCCCAGCTGCAGGGCCGCCCCTTCTCGCCCAGAGGAACCGCCCACCAGATGGGTCAAAACCGTGGAGATAAAGATCAGGGGGCCGGTGGCCAGGGTGATCTGCTTCTGAGAGGCCAGCGCCTCCAGCACCCCATTCGTTCCCCGGTTTTTCTCCTCATGAAAAATTTGGTACATGAACACGATCATCACGCCAGCCACCGGCATCAAATACAGCATCCAGCTGTGGTTCACCCGAAAATCAGTCACAAAGCTGACGCATTTGGCAAAGACGCAGCCCGCCAGCCCGCCCACACAGCCCAACAGGCAGGATATGGCCGTCCATTTTAAAAAATAGCTGGTATTTTCCTTAAGGGATCTCTTCTGCTGTGAAAACTTCATAATCTTTTTCCGCCTTTTTGGTTCTTACCTATTCGCTGTAAATCCCTTTGGATTTTACCAGCTTCGGCCGATAGCCCCCGTCATTTAAGGCGGCCACGATGGCATTCTTGTGTTCGGTTCCAAAGGCCTCCACAGTAATTCGAAGCTCCACGGCGGCATTTCGGTTGATGCTGATAAACTGGTTGTGCTCCAGCTTAATTACATTGGCCTGCTCCCGGGCCAGGAGAGCGGAAACTGCCGCCAATTCTCCTGGCTTATCTGGCAGAAGCACAGAGACGGTAAAGATACGATCCCGCTGGATTAAGCCGTGCTGAATCACCGAGGCCATAGTAATCACATCCATATTTCCACCGCTAAGGATGGAAACAATCTTCTTTTTCTCCACATTCATGTGGCGCAGGGCCGCCACAGTGAGAAGCCCGGAGTTTTCCACGATCATCTTGTGATTCTCCACCATATCCAGGAAGGCCACAATCAGTTCGGAATCCTCGATAGTGATAATGTCATCCACATTCTCCTGGATGTAGGGGAATACCAGCTCGCCTGGGCGTTTCACCGCTGTGCCATCCGCAATGGTGCTCACCTCCGGCAAAGTGACCACTTCTCCGGCCTTTAAGGAGGCCCTCATACAGGACGCCCCCGCTGGCTCCACCCCAATAACCTTGATCTTAGGATTTAAGAGCTTTGCCAAGGTGGAAACCCCGGCGCACAGGCC
>CATJIO010000119.1 GCA_949740725.1 uncultured Lachnospiraceae bacterium
AGTTTCACCAGTCGCACAAAAACCAATTCAGCGGCCGATAAACCCCACCCATGAGATAATAGCCAATGGCAGGCAGTTTTCCATAAGGAATCCCCTCCGAAACCGCCGGTGCTTAGGCCCTGTCTTTTAGGGCCTTACGCACCGCTGCGCTTTCGGCGGAGCGAGAGCGGGGTGACGCCTTGATCCTGCCTGCCATAGGCGTTACCCCTGCCGATTTGCGCCTGCACCTTAAGTCAGCCTGCGATTCTCTAGGCCTTCACGACAAACAAAAGACTCAGCTAAATAGCAATTTCGGCTAAAACCAACCATACCTTTCCCTTCACCGTAAGCAGAAACTTGACGGCAGTTTCCATTTTATAGTACAATGGAAAAGCAATGCAAAAATAAGGGAGACAGATTCCAGCGCTGTGCTTACAGACATACCTCAGGAAGGTCTGCCGGGAATAGCCAGCGTGTGAACGGGAATTATTTAAGAGTATATCAAAGGGAAAAGGCGGTAAGGGATGAGTTTATATGAGGCATTAAATGATAGACAGAAGGAGGCGGTGTTCTGTACAGAGGGGCCGCTCTTGGTTCTGGCTGGAGCGGGATCGGGGAAAACCAGGGTGCTGACGCACAGGATTGCCCATTTGATCGAAGAGAAAGGGGTAAACCCGTGGAATATTTTGGCTATCACCTTCACCAATAAGGCAGCTGGCGAGATGAAGAAGCGGGTACAACAGACAGTCAGTTTTGGGGCGGACAGCGTGTGGGTCAGCACCTTTCATTCAACTTGCGTGCGAATTCTCCGCCGGCATTGTGACCAGTTGGGATTTACCAGTAGTTTTTCCATCTATGACCCGGACGATCAGAAGGTGCTGATGCGCCAGGTGCTGAAGGCATTGGATGTGGACACCAAGCTTTATCGGGACCGGGTTATGCTGGGGTACATATCTGAGGCGAAGAATAGGCTGATCGGTCCTGCAGAGTATGAAAAGGATGCTTCCGGCTCCCGGGAAAAGAAAGTTGCCTTGATTTACCAGACTTATCAGGAGGAGCTGCGGAAGAATAATGCCATGGACTTTGACGATCTGATTGCCAAAACCGTGGAGCTTTTTTGCGGTTTTCCGGAAATCCTGGAGTATTATCAGGAACGATTCCGGTATATCCTGGTGGATGAGTACCAGGATACCAATTATGCCCAGTTTAAGCTGGTGGAGCTTCTGGCTTCCAAATACCAGAACCTGTGCGTGGTGGGGGATGATGATCAGTCCATTTATAAGTTCCGGGGGGCAGATGTAAGGAATATTCTGGAATTTGAAACAGCATTTCCTGGAGCTAAAGTGGTGAAGCTGGAGCAGAATTACCGTTCTACCGGGAGTATCCTTACCGCGGCGAATGAGGTAATCCAAAATAATAAAAAGCGCAAGAAGAAAACGCTATGGACAGCCAATCAGGAGGGGAGCCTTCCTCAGTACCGCCAGTTCCAGACTGGAGAGGAGGAGGCGGATTACATTGCCGGCCAGTTCCGCCAGTACCATAAGAGCGGGCGGGAATATAAGGATATGGCGGTCCTCTATCGGACCAACGCCCAGTCCAGGCTTTTGGAGGAGTACTGTATCAAGTGGGATATTCCCTATATTGTGGTGGGTGGAGTAAATTTCTACCAGCGAAAAGAGATTAAGGATGTACTGGCTTACTTAAAGACCATTGCCAATGGGGTAGATGACCTGGCGGTGACCAGGATTATCAATGTGCCTAAGCGGGGAATCGGGGCGGTTTCAGTGGGAAAGCTTTCAGCCTATGCGGCGGAACAGGGAGTCCATCTCTACGATGCTGTGCGGGTGGCGGATCAGGTGCCGGGCATGAAGAAGGCGGCAACCAAGGTACTGGATTTCTCCAGACAGATTGAAGCGTTGCGGGAAATCCAGGAGGATCCGGAGAAGAGTATTGGAGATTTGATCCGTGCGGTTCTGGAGAACACTGGATATCGGCAGGAGCTGGAGGAAGAGGGGGAAGAGGCATCCCAAAATCGTTTGGAAAATATTGAAGAACTGATCAGCAAGGCAGCCAGCTATAGCGCGGCTGCAGCGGAGCCTTCTTTGAATGAGTTTTTAGAGCAGGTGGCGCTGGTGGCAGATGTGGATCGGATGGAGGATGAATTAACCAGCCGGGTGGTGTTGATGACGCTTCACAGCGCTAAGGGGCTGGAGTTTCCTGTGGTTTTTCTGGCAGGGATGGAGGACGGACTCTTTCCCAGCATGATGTCCATTTCATATGAGGATCAGGGGGAAGTGGAGGAAGAGCGGCGGCTCTGTTATGTGGGAATCACCAGGGCTAGAGAGGAGCTGATTATGACCGGGGCCAGGCTGCGCGTCATCAACGGGGAGACACGATACGGGAAGATCAGTCGGTTTGTCCAGGAGATTCCGGAGGAGTATCTGGATATGCGTTTGCTGGAGCCGGCATTTTCCCGGCAAAGGAGCGAAGCCCCGGATATCCGGGGGAGCGCAACGATTCCTCCTCAGGGACAAATGGCGGAGGAAACCCGCCGGAAGGGGAGTGTCAGCTCTTTTGCCCCGGGATTTGGAAAGAGCTTTGTGATCACCAAGGCCAGTAGCCTGGACTATCAGGAGGGAGACCGGGTTCGCCATCAGAAATATGGGGAAGGCGTGGTGAAGGAGATCAAAGATGGCAAGAAGGATTACGAGGTAACTATTTGCTTTGATCAGGCGGGGGTGAAGCGGATGCTGGCTTCATTTGCCAGACTGGAGAAAGTCGAATTTTAAGGATGGCGGAACCGTAACCGCCAAAGAAAAATTTCCAGCTTTCCGAAATTTAGGATAGTAAAAATGAAGAAAAGATGGTATACTTACTGTAAGCGGAAGGTGAGGAGCTGGAGCGGAGGATTTCGCCCCAGACCTTGAGCGCAGGAGCATTTCGGGACGTCTGATCCCAGGGATGGAGCAGACATATTCCTGAGCGTGCCCACAAAATGAAATTGGAGAAAGGACGTGCTATGATGAGTATGAACCGGTTTGATGCTATGGGCAGAGAAGCCAGAGACAGGGTGGAGGAGATTATGAATTCCACCAGACTGAATGATTTCCTCCACAGAAAAGAAGAGGAGGAGAAGCAGAAGAATTGTATCCTCTGGATTTTAGCGATTATCGGCGTGGTAGCGGCAGTGGCAGCCATCGCCTATGGTGTGTATCGATTCTTTACTCCGGATTACCTGGAGGATTTCGAGGACGATTTTGACGACGACTTCGACGATGATTTCTTTGAGGATGAGGAAAAACTGGAAGAGAAACCAGAAGAGAAGACTGAGGAGAAGCCGGAAGAAAAGAAAGAAGACTAAATTAAGCATGAAGCAGCGCTTACAAGGATATGCCTCTGGGATCAGGGGCATATTTTTATACCATGGGAAAGGCTGTGGATGTTTTTCCAAGGCTTTTTGCTGTTGAAGATTAAAAAAACCGTTGCGAATAGGAGCAGAGCAGGATGAAAAAGGGTGATGTGATTGAAGGGATCGTTGAACGGGTGGATTTTCCAAATAAAGGGATCATTAAGGTTGGAGAGGAGACCCTGGTGGTAAAGAATGCCATTCCAGGTCAGAAGATGCGGGTGCGGGTTTCGAAAAAAAGAAAGGGGAAGATCGAGGGCCAGATGCTAGAGATCGTGGAAAAGGCCTCTCAGGAGCTTACTGAAGGAGTCTGCCCCCACTTTACCCGGTGCGGAGGCTGTACGTATCAGAGCCTGCCTTATGATGAGCAGTTAAAGCTGAAGGAGGAGCAGGCCAGGCGGCTTTTGGATTCAGTGTGTCCCAGAGATAGCTACCAGTGGCAGGGAATGAAGTCCAGCCCGATTTCCGCCGGGTATCGAAATAAGATGGAATTTTCTTTTGGAGATGAGTATAAGGGAGGCCCTCTGGCTTTGGGCATGCATAAGCGGGGCAGCTTCTATGATATTGTGACCACGGAGCATTGTCAGATTGTCCATGAAGATGTCTGCCAGATTTTAAAGGAAACGAGAGAATATTTTGTGGAGAGGGAGGCGCCCTTTTATCAGAAGCTGCAGCACACTGGATATCTGCGTCATCTCCTGGTGCGGCGAGCCGTAAAGACCGGAGAGATCCTGGTGGATTTAGTAACCACTACACAGCTGCACTGGCTGGAACATGGGAAAGAGGAAGACTTGCTAAAGGGCTGGCAGAACCGTATTTGTCGGCTTTCTTTGGGCGGAAGGCTGGCCGGGATACTGCATACCAGGAATGATACCTTGGCAGACGTGGTGCAGAATGACCATACCGACATTTTATGGGGGCAGGATTTCTTTTACGAAGAGCTGATGGGGCTGCGATTTAAGATTACCCCTTTCTCCTTTTTTCAGACCAATACTCTGGGAGCGGAGGTATTGTATGAGACGGTGAGAAACTATATCGGCGACACCAGGGGTAAGGTGATTTTTGACCTGTACAGCGGGACAGGGACCATTGCTCAGATCCTGGCCCCGGTGGCGGAGCAGGTGGTGGGAGTGGAGATTGTGGCAGAGGCAGTGGCGGCAGCCAGGGAAAATACCACCATGAATGGGCTGGATAACTGCCAGTTCCTGGAGGGCGATGTGTTGAAGGTGGTGGATGAGCTAGAGGAGAAGCCGGATTTATTGGTGCTAGATCCGCCCAGGGACGGGATCCATCCCAAGGCCCTACCGAAGATCATCCGGTTCGGAGTGGAGCGGATGGTCTATGTGTCTTGTAAACCCACCAGCCTGGTTCGGGATCTGGAGATATTTTTCCAGAATGGATATTGGGTGGAAAAGGCCTGTGGGGTGGATATGTTTCCGGGGACCACGGGGATAGAAAGTATCGTGTTGCTTTCAAAACTTCATACAAAACAGAATATAGAAGTGGAATTGGAAATGAGTGAGATGGATTTGACTGCGGCGGAGAGCAAAGCAACATATGAGGAAATTAAGGATTATGTGTTGGAGCATACGGGATTGAAAGTCAGCAGTTTGTATATTGCACAGGTAAAGGAGAAATGTGGGATTATTGAGAGGGTGAATTATAATCAGCCGAAATCAGAAAATTCCAGACAGCCGAAATGTCCGCTAGAGAAAGAAGTGGCTATAAGGGAAGCATTGAAGCATTTTCGGATGATTTGATGGGAAATAGGTCACATAGTGATTGGATAGTAAAAGTGCAACGAGTGTTGCACTTTCAAGATATATATAAAACATCATTTCTGAGGGAAAACTGGTAAGAGAATCAGTTGTTGTAAATTTTGCAACAACTGTGGCAGATAGAAAAACTATCAAGTTGACTGTGGTTGCTTTTCATGCTACTTATGAATAAAAAAGTCAAGAAACAAGTGGAAAAAGAGGAAAAATTATAGTAAA
>CATJIO010000120.1 GCA_949740725.1 uncultured Lachnospiraceae bacterium
GCGTGGCGACTGGGATCAGGCAAAGGGCCAGCAGCTGACCCAGGATGCGTTAACCCAGTTTGGCGAGGACGTAGAAGTTGTATTCTGTAACAACGACGCGATGGCTCTGGGTGCATTACAGGCTATCGAGGCAGCTGGACGTAAGGTAAATGAGGACATCTACTTAGTAGGCGTTGACGCATTAACCGAGGCTGTTCAGAACGTATTAGACGGCAAGATGACTGGCACTGTATTTAACGATCACATCGCTCAGGCGAAGTCTGCTGCAGATATCGCTGTTTCCTTCTTAAAGGGCGAGGATGTTGCTCCGGTAAATATGGTAGACTACACAAAGGTTACCACAGAGAATGCTCAGGCAGTGTTAGACGCTCTTAAGTAATGAAGATATAAAGTAGCTGTTCAGTAAGCCTGTGCCCTTGCCGCGCTGATCGTAAAAGTAGGGAAGGGAAAAACAGCTACGATGTAAATTTGCTTAATATAGAGTGTATCATTCGCTGATGATACACTCTATTTTTTGAAAGGAGACAAAGGGATGGCAGAGTACAGACTGGAAATGGAAGACGTATCGAAAAGCTTCCCGGGAGTAAAGGCCTTGGATGGGGTTCATTTAAAGGTACGGCCTGGCACGGTTCATGCTCTGATGGGGGAAAATGGAGCAGGAAAATCCACATTGATGAAGTGTTTATTCGGTATCTATAAGATGGATACCGGCGCTATCCGGATCGACGGCGAGCCAACCGCAATCGAGAATCCAGATGACGCACTGCACAAGGGTCTGGCCATGGTGCATCAGGAGCTGCAGCCCATACCGGATCGGACCATCGCAGAGAATATGTACTTGGGGCGTTACCCAATGAAAAAGATCGGGCCCTTCGGCATGGTGGATCATAAAACCATGAATGAAGAGGCGGAAAAGTGGCTAAAGGATGTAAAGATGGATTTTGATCCCAAGTCAAAGCTGGGGACCTTATCGATTGGACAAATGCAGTCTGTGGAAATCGCCAAGGCTGTTTCCCAGAATGCAAAACTTGTGATTTTGGATGAACCCACCTCTTCTCTGACGGATAATGAGGTAGAAGCTTTATTCCGCATTATCCGGGATTTAAAATCCAGAGGTGTTTCTATGATATACATTTCCCATAAGATGGCGGAGATCCGGCAGATTGCCGATGATATCACCATCATGCGTGATGGAACTTATGTAGGTTCTTGGGAAGTGAAGGATATTTCCGACGACGAGATCGTGCGGCAGATGGTAGGACGGGAGCTGACCAATGTCTACCCGCCCAAGGGCGATTACCGGACGGATGAGGTGGTTTTGGAGGTCAATGACCTGTGTTCCATCCATCCCCGTTCTTTCCAGCACTGTTCCTTTAAGCTGAGAAAAGGAGAGATCTTAGGCTTTGGCGGACTGGTAGGGGCTCAGCGGACAGAGATTATGGAAGCCATCTTCGGTATGCGTGGCATCGCCAGTGGCCAGGTGCTGGTAAAAGGGCGGCCGGTGAATATCAAGCGCCCGGCAGACGCCATCCGGGAGGGCATCGGCATGATCACCGAGGACCGCCGGGGAACTGGTATCCTGGGCTGCCTTTCTATCGCGGACAATGTTTCGATTTCCTCTTTGAATCACTATCTGGAAGGCAATGTGATGCTGAATCACAAAAAGATCGAAGGTCTGGTACAGGACAACGTAGGAAAGCTGAGCATCAAGACGCCCAGCAGCAGGACGTTGATTCAGTCCTTATCCGGCGGTAACCAGCAGAAGGTAATCATCGCCAGATGGCTGGCCAATAACCCGGATGTGTTAATCATGGATGAGCCTACCCGAGGTATTGATGTAGGCGCCAAGTACGAGATCTACCAGATCATGATTGAACTGGTGCGCCAGGGCAAGTCTATCATTATGATCTCCTCTGAGATGCCGGAGCTTCTGGGCATGTCGAACCGCGTGGTGGTAATGTGCAACGGCCACGTGACCGGAGAGCTGGAAGGCGAGGAGGCAACTCAGGAGAGGGTTATGAGCTATGCAACCCAGTTTGAGAATTAGGGAGGATAAAAGAATGAGTAAGAAAATGGATTGGAAGCAATTCCTGATCAATTATGGAATCATCTGTGTATTAGGCCTTCTGGTTATCTACACCGGTATTATGAGGCCCAAATTCTTCACCTTAAGAAACTTACAGAGTATTGCCTTGAATGTGGCGCCTCGTTTCATCATCGCGGTGGGTGTGTCCGGCTGTCTGATCACCAAGGGTACAGACCTTTCTGCAGGGCGTATGGTAGGACTTGCCGCCTGTATTTCCGGTACTCTGCTCCAGAAGGCAGATTACTCCGGCCGCTTTGAGCTGACCAAGAACTTACCGGATTTTCCCGCATGGTGGGTATTCGCGGTGCTGATTATCGTGATGTTGATCTGCGCAATCTTTGGTTTGATTAACGGACTGGTGGTTTCCTATTTAAGTGTGCCGGCATTCATCGGCACCCTGGGTATGCAGCTGATGGTATACGGCATCTGTCTGGTTTACACCGATGCAACGCCTATTGGTGGTTACCGGAATGACTATACTTATGTGGCTACCGGAAGCTTTTTAAAGATTCCTTTCTTGTTCTGGATCGCGCTGGTGGTAGGGCTTTTAATGTGGTTCCTGTACAATATGACCCCTCACGGTAAATATATGTATGCTATCGGCGGCAATGAGCAGGCAGCCGAGGTTTCTGGCGTAAATGTAAAGCGCAGCAAGATCATCATCTATGTGATGGCGGCAATGCTCTATGCCTTAGCAGGCTTTCTCCTGGGAGCCAAGGCAGGTGGAACCTCAGTAAATATGGGTAATGGCTACGAGCTGGAGGCCATCGCGGCCTGTACTATCGGCGGCGTGTCCGTAAACGGTGGTATCGGTAAGGTATCCGGTGTGCTCATTGGAGTTATGGTGTTCGAGCTTCTGAAATCCGCTATGCAGTTTTTGGGACTGGAGACCAACTACCAGTATATCGTACAGGGTATTGTTATCATCGTTTCCATTGCTTTGGATATCCGGAAATATATTGCGAAGAAGTAAAGCAGATATGGAAGAAAGCGCCGCGGCATCATGGCGGCGCTTTTTCTTATTAGGAAAATGCGTCTGATAAAGGCCCACAGGCTAAACGACTGTTCTGATATTCCCCACTGAGGGTAACATCCCGTCCAAACCAGGAGGGAGGGGTAAAGTGTTCTGCCTCTTCCAGGGAAGGAAACTCGACTTCCGCCAGGATCAGGCCGTCATAGTCCCCTTCAAATATGTCCAGCTCAATGGTCAGGTGATCGCCCAAAGGTATCCGATAGCGCCGCTTTTCCAGGATAATTCCATCCGCCTTTTTGAGCAGATGCTGGTAGGATTCCCGGTTGAGGGGAAGGTTATACTCTTCCCGGGCTAACAGGCCCTTGCCTTTGTAAGTGAGATAATACGATTCATCTTCCTTCCGGACCCGAACCACAGGAGATGTGCTGAGATAACCCTGCTGGAGATGGCGAAAGGGGTAGGTGTGGTAATCTTGGGGAGGCTGTTCGATCAGATATTTTCGTTCGATTTCCATGGCGTGTTCTCCTTATTTTGGGATGGATTGGGTGTAGTGTCACTGTTATTATGATACCGCAGGACAGGAACAAGATCAACTATGATTGATGGTTGGCAGAGGAAACAGCAAAATAAGTGTGGATAATCCGAAGGAGGGTTTTATGAAAAAGAGAGAAAATTTGTCCCAGATAAGATTATCAGATTCCCAGAGAGAGAAGCTGAAGGAGGAAATCAAGGCCTTCTATTTTGATGTGCGGGGAGAAGAAATCGGCATGATTGAACAGATGCAGCTGTTAGAATTGTTTGAAGAGAAGATGGCGCCGGTTATCTATAACAGGGCCCTTGACGACGCCAAAAGGTGGTTTAGCCAGATGATGGACAATCTGGATTCAGATTATTATGCACTATATCGTTAATTTTGATCATGCAGAAATGAGCTTTTCATCTCCGGTTGATGTTCAGATAATATTGGGAATCCTTTGCTGACGAAAGGATTCTTTTTTATTTAACTATACCCTTTGTCCACGGAGGGGATCATACCGATAATCTGCTTAGGCTGGCCGATTAGATCTGGTTTTGCTGGCGGCAACATGAATAAGAATATGAGTAAATAAAAAATCTTGACAATCGTATGATATCGTACTATAATCAACAATACGATTTCGTACTAACGGAGGTGTTGTACAGATGAATGATCAAAATTTAAAAGTAATGAAGCGCTATAATCATCTAATTGGAGAGATTGACCGTGTGTATCATGAGATAGCGCTAAAATTGGAACTCTCTGACAGTGTTATGATGATCCTCTATACGATTTGTGACAGCGGCGTCCGCTGCCCGCTTCAGGATATCTGCAAGCGTTCTGGATTAAGCAAGCAGACCATTAATTCTGCGCTCCGGAAAATGGAGGCGGAGGGGTTGATCTTTTTGACCTCCTCCAGTGGGAAGAACAAGGACGTCTGCCTGACCGAAGAGGGAATATGCCTGATGAATCGAACTGCAGGGAGGGTGCTGCAGATGGAGAATGACATTATGGCGGCCTGGCCCAAGGAGGATGTGGAGAAATATCTGGAGCTGACCAAACGCTTCCTCCTGGATCTTCAACAGAAGGCGAAAGAACTGTAAAGGAGGGAAAGAGATGATACAGTTGTGGGATCACTTTAATTATCAGCGCTTACTGCGATTCACTTTCCCCTCGGTGGTTATGTTGGTGTTTACCTCCATCTATGGCGTGGTAGACGGGTTTTTCGTGTCAAATTTCGTGGGGAAAACGCCCTTTGCCGCGGTAAATTTTATTATCCCTCTTCTGATGATTTTGGGCAGCGTTGGCTTTATGTTCGGCACCGGAGGCGGCGCGATGATTGGAAAGACTCTGGGCGAGGGCAAACCGAAGCAGGCCAAGGAGCTATTTTCCTTGATCGTGGCCATTTCCCTGGTGTGCGGCGTGACGCTGGAGGCGCTGGGATTCCTGTTTTTAAGGCCGGCGGCGGTGGTGATGGGCGCCAGGGGACAGCTTCTGGAGGACTGCGTCCTCTACGGAAGAGTGTGCCTTCTTGCCCTTCCTTTTTATATTTTGCAGTATGAATTTCAATGTCTTTTTGCAACTGCAGGAAAGCCGAAGCTGGGGCTTTACGTCACTATAGCGGCAGGTGCGGCAAATATGATACTGGATGCCCTATTCGTGGCAGTATTTCGCTGGGGATTAGTAGGGGCGGCGGGAGCCACGGCACTGAGCCAGTTTGTAGGAGGCGTTATCCCGCTATATTATTTTGGACGGAAGAATTCTAGCCTTTTGCAGCTTACCCCATGTAGGTTTGACGGGGCGGCCCTGGTGAAAATCTGCATCAATGGCTCATCAGAGTTGATGAGCAATATTTCCATGTCGGTGGTCAGCATGCTTTACAATGTGCAGCTTATGCGGTGGGCAGGAGAGAATGGCATTGCCGCCTATGGCGTGCTGATGTATGTAAGCTTGATTTTCCAGGCTGTGTTTATCGGTTATTCAGTGGGCGCTGCCCCGGTAATCAGTTTCCACCACGGGGCGAAAAACCGGGCGGAGGTGAAAGGGATTTTGCAGAAGAGCCTGATCTTGACCGGAATTTTTGCCCTGCTGATGTTTGCCGCAGGGCAGACCATGGCAAAGCCCCTTTCCATGTTGTTTGTGGGATATGATCTGGAACTTTTGCATATGACCATATGGGCCTTTACCATATTTTCCTTCTCCTTTTTATTTTGTGGCTTTGCCATCTTTGGATCCGCCTTCTTTACCGCGCTAAATAACGGGCTGGTCTCTGCCCTGATTTCCTTCCTGAGGACGCTGGTGTTTCAATGTATCGCTGTTTTGCTGCTTCCAATATTCTGGGGGCTGGACGGAATCTGGATCTCCACGGTGGTGGCAGAGATGCTGGCCCTGGCGGTGACGGCCTTGTGCCTGGTAAAAAAACGGAACACTTATCTGCCGACTGCTGCAGATAGGGATCAACAGTTGAGGGAGGAAACATGAAGAACCAATATAATCGAACGGTGACTGCCTGTTTTGTAGGCTGCACTCCTTTTATTGCTGGGGCCACGGGGGAGTGGTGTTGCTTTCCACGCTATTTTTCCATTGGGCAGGAATTGATAACTGGAAATTTCTGGCGTGGATATGGGCGCTGATTCCCATAGGCAATGGTATTTTGTTTATGAAAGTGCCTATAGCCCCATTGCTCAAAGATGGGGAGACAGGGCTTCGGCTGAAGGATTTGTTTGGCATCCGGATATTTTGGGTATTGTTGGCGATGATGATCTGTGCGGGAGCCAGCGAACAGGCGGTAAGCCAATGGGCATCTGCTTTTGCAGAGAAGGGGCTGGGAATTTCCAAGACAGCAGGGGATCTTGCGGGACCAATGGCGTTTGCGATTTTGATGGGATCTTCCAGGGCATTTTATGGAAAGTATGGCGAACATATTAATCTAAAACGGTTTATGATCTGCAGCGGCGCTCTGTGTATATTATCTTATTTGGGGATAGCCCTTCTTCCAGTTCCACAGTTGAGTTTGATCGCCTGCGCAGTCAGCGGGCTGTCTGTGGGGATCCTCTGGCCGGGAACCTTTAGCCGGGCAGCATTAACCATACCCAAAGGCGGGACAGCCATGTTTGCGCTGTTGGCTTTAGGGGGAGATATTGGCTGTTCCCTGGGGCCAACCCTGGTGGGGATGGTGTCCGGCGCATGGGGAGATAATTTGAAGCTTGGGATTCTGGCAGGGCTTATCTTTCCTATTTTACTGCTTCTGGGGGTTATTTTCTGCGATTCCTCAATAGCATAATGCCAGGAGCAAAGGATGAACAATACGACAGGTCTTGCCTATAGGAGGATTATGGGCTTGGGATCAGATAAACGCGTCTGCCGCTGCGGCAGACGCGTTTGTGAATATCAATCGGAAATCTGGCACCATGTCATGATGGCGCGGGCCAGGATTTTAATGGAGTCCAGGTAATCCTTCACCGAAACCCACTCATTATTGGCATGCATCTGCTCGGTCAGCCCTGGGCCGAAGATGACTGTGGGGGTATTCCCGTAGCGGTTCAGATGGCGGATATCCGCGGCGCCCTGGCGCCCGCTGACCACAGGGGCACAGTTCATCACCTGGGTAAATTCCTCCTTCAGAACCGTAACAATGGGCGTGTCCTCAGGGATGGAGGAGGGTTCGGCAAAATATCCGGTGAAGATGACCTCTGGAGGATTTTCGGCCAGCCAGGCATTTTCCCTGGCACACCACTCCCGGATAAACGCGGCAAATTCCGCCTTCACCTGATCTGAGTCTTCGCCGGGAACTGTGGCCATGGATCCTTTTAACAGACAGGTGTCCGGAAATGCACTGGCATAAGAGCCGCTTTCAAACTGTCCGATCATACAGGGGATAGAGCTCAAGATATCCGGGTACAGGGGATGACGGATAGTTTTCACCCGCTCTGCCTCGAATTCCGATACTGCTTTAGTGACAAGGTAGCCTAAGTCAATGGCATTGACGCCCTCATACCGCTTCTGGATCCCTGCCGCCTTTCCCTGGACGCGGATCGCAAACCAGATCCGGCCGATAGATCCAGGTTGAACGCACATGCTGGAGGTCTCGCAGCAGATTCCGGCATCCGCCTGATAGCCCTTCATCACACAGGCAAGAGTGCCATTTCCTGTTAGCTCCTCATCCATCACATATTCCAGGATAATATCTCCCTTTACTTCTACATGACATTCTTTCAGCGCTTTCACCGCCATGGTCATGGCAGCTACGCCGGACTTCATATCTGAAGCACCCCGGCCATAGATTTTCCCTTCTGCGATATCTCCAGACCAGCATCCATGTTCCCAATTCTGGGCATCTCCCTCAGGGATCACATCCACATGCCCATTAAACAACAGGGATTTGCCGCCTCCTTTGCCCGGGAAGGATGCCACCACATTAGGCCGGTTTTCATAGGGCAGTTGAGATGGGACAAAGGCCGGATGAGCTTTCAGCTCTTCCAGAGAAGGTACAAACTTGTCCACTTTTGCTCCTAACTCCTGGGTATAGGCAGAGAGAAAGTCCTGTATAGGCGCCTCATTGCCAGTTACGCTGGGGATTTGTAGGATTTTCTGTAGAAATGAGATCAGCAAATCCTGATTTTTTTCAATCCAATGTTCTACCTGTTCGTATCGATTCATAGCGATATCCACCTTTCTTTTCTGTAGATTCTTGTGCAGGAAACCTTCCTCGATTCAGCAGTGTATGTACTGCCTCACCAAAAATTCTGGGCGGTAAACAGTAAACAGCAAGCTCTGCATCTGATCATAGCAGTGTGGAAGAGGTATGGATATGGTTAAATGATACAAAAGAAATGATTTTATATTAGATGAAAAGAATATTACGATATGATTATGAAAAAGGGATAAAATAAGAAAAGGAGGCAGGGAGAAAAATGACAGGAATTAAGCTGAAGGAGGTAATGAAAATCCAGCCATTTTCCAGGGCGGAATTGGTTGGCGGGAAGGGAGGCGTGGATCGGTTGGTCAGCTCCGCCAATATACAGGAGGTGCCGGATGTGGAGCGCTGGCTTCACGGAGGGGAGATTCTCTTTACTGCAGGGTACGCGTTCCAGACTGGGGAAAAGGGCGTCCAGCTGATGACAACCCTAGAGGAGAAGGGGGCGGCGGCGCTGGCGGTAAAGCCAGGAACCTATCTGCCTGAAATCCCGGCAGAGATGATTCGGTACGCGGATGACCATGATTTTCCGCTCTTTTTGCTGCCTGGGGATCTGCCCTATATGGACTGCATACTGCCGATTTTTCATCAGATTACCCAAAGCCAGATTGCGATCATGAAGCGGAATGAAGAGATCCATAACCGGCTGATACAGGTGATTGTAGAAGAACAGGGATTAAAGGGGCTTTGTGTGGTACTGGGACAGATGACTGCGGGGGCGGCGGCAGTGGTGAGCCCCAGGGGAATGATCCTTGCTCTTGACCTTGGAATCCGAGAGGAGGAAGAACCAGGGAAAGAGGAGCTGGGAGTTAAAGGGCAGGAACGGCAGGGAGGGGAAACACAAGGGCTGTTGCAGGAGAGATATGACCGGTATCGGAAGGAGCTGGCCGGCCGGCGGTTTTCAGAAAGCACACCAAAGAGGATGAAAAAGAACAAATGCAACCTTATCTATGATTCATTTGGAAAACAGCAGATTTGTATTCCGATTTTCGTGAAAAATGAACATATTGCCTATTTACTCCTGGACATGCCGGAACATGAAGCAAGCTCCATGGATCTTCTGGCCTTTGAAAACGCCAGCAGCCTGATCGCCGTAGAGCTGTTAAAAGAACAGGCGGCAAAAAGTGAGGAGCAGAAGGTAAAGGAGCAGCTGCTGGATGATTTGCTGGCAAAGCGATATGGAGATGAGGAGGTGATGCTTCGGCGGGGGCGGTATGTGGGCTTTGATTTCACGAAGAAAAGCTGTGGATTTATTTTAGGGATCGATTCCTTTGAGGACTGCCTGTCAGGGAGGAAAAAGATGTCAGAGAAGAAAATACAGAAAATAAAACAGGATATGCGCGCAGAACTGGAGCGGCAATTTTCGGAAAGCAGGCTTCCGGCGCTGCTGTTGGGAAGTGGCATGGATATCACCGGGCTGATTCAGACTGAGGGAAGGAACCGGACCCAAAATGTGGTCCCGGCCTTGTCAGCGGTGCTCCGCCGCCTTGCTTCCCGCTATGGACAGCTGGATTTTTCTGTGGGGATAGGGAGAGAAAAGGCAGGGCTTGAGAAGGTGGTGGAGAGTTGGAATGAAGCCAGATATGCGATTAAGGCAGGAAGGCGAATCAAAAAGAAAGAAAAGGAGCCAAAGCTAACCTGCTTTGAACACCTGGGCTGTCTGTGCTTTCTGTGCCAGGTGGAGGATACCAGGGCCGCGGCAGACTTTTATGATGAATATATGGGGGAGATCGAGCGGTACGATCGAGAAAATGAAGGCGTTCTTGTGGAAACCTTAGAGGCTTATTTTGCCAATGGCTCTAACTTGAGAAAAACAGCGGAGGCTTTGTTCGTCCACAAAAATTCGGTGATCTACCGGTTGGGAAAGGTGGAGAGCCTGCTGGGGAAAAAGCTCTCTGATAACCAGGTTTTGTTCCACCTGCAGCTTTGCCTGAAGCTTCGCCAGATCCAATGAGGCGGCCTAGAAAAAACATCCATAAAGTACGTTAACTTATTAGTTTATCGTTACAATGACAGAGAAAATACGCCATGCTATACTTTCGGATATCAAAAGAAAAGGAGAGAGGAAACATGGCAAATTTGAACGTGAATTACTGTGGAGTAAATTACCGGAACCCCCTGGTTTTGGCATCGGCTACGCCAGGATGGGATGGGGAAGGAATGCGCCTTGCCGCCCAGGCAGGGATCGGCGGGGTGATCCCCAAAACCATCGGGCCGAAGCAGGACTGGGCCGCTCATCCATGTAACGGGCGGATTTTTATGCACCGGTATCATGGGAAGCCGATTGGACAGATTAATTTGGAATTATTTACCACGATGACCAGAGATCAGTGGCTTACCAAGGAGTTAGCAGTGGCAAAGGAAGGCGGCGCCACCATGCACATCAGCATTCTGGCCATGCCAGATCCAGAGGATACAGCGAAACTTGTGGAGGAAATCCAGTCCACCGGTATGGCCGATATTTTGGAGCTCAATGTGTCCTGCCCCATGCCGGCATCTACTGTGGGCATGCATATCGGGAAAAATCCAGAGCGCACCTTTCAGCAGGTAAAGGCAGGGAAAAGCGCGGCAAAGATTCCTTTTACCGTGAAATTGACGCCGAATGTGGCCGATATGGTGGAGATCGCCCAGGCGGCCAAGGAGGCTGGCGCAGACGGACTGACCATCAGCAATTCCATCCGTTCCTTTGCCGGAGTGGATATTGATACAGGGAAGCCCTACCTGTGCGGATACGGCGGCTATACTGGACCAGCGATCAAGCCAGTGATCATGCGGCATCTGTCAGAGGTTGCCCGGAATGTAGACATCCCCATCTCCGCCGTAGGCGGCGTTAACAGCTACCGGGAAGTGATCGAGTACATCATGCTGGGCGCTACTACAGTGCAGTTGTGCACAGCAGTAATGTGGAACGGCTACCAGTGTATTACGAAAATTATTCAGGATTTAGACCAGTGGATGGAGGAAAAAGGATATGGATCCTTTGACGAGATCCGGGGAATTGCACTGAAAGATATTACTACCGTAGAGGAGCTGGCCAAGCTTCCGGCAAAACATGCGGCAGTGGACAGTAACAAATGTACGAACTGTGGACTGTGCCAGAAGGTGTGCATGTATCGGGCAATTTCAGAAAAGGATGGGGTAAGAGTGGTGGACCCGGCCAAATGTGACGGCTGCGGTGTTTGCCAGCAGTTATGTCCTCTTAGCGCAGTTGCGCTTCACTAAGGAGGCGTCAGATGGAGAAAAAGAATCTTTCCGTGGTACTTGGGGCTGCTTTCCTCATGGCTACTGCAGCCGTAGGACCTAGCTTCCTGACCCAGAGCGCCACCTTTACCCAGCAGCTGGGGGGAACCTTTGGCTTTGTTATCTTTGTGGCACTGTGCATGTCCATTGTAGTACAGATCACGGTCTGGAGAATCATCGGTGTTTCTGGCCGGAAGGGGCAAGAGATCGCCAACATGGTATTTCCCGGACTGGGCTATATTCTGGCCTTTCTCATTGTGGCCGGCTGCCTGATCTTTAATATCGGCAATGTGGCTGGCTGTGCGTTAGGACTGAATGTTATCTTCGGAATGGATATGCGAATAGGGACGATCCTCGCCCTGATCCTGTCCGTCTCCATCTTTCTCTCCAAAGAGGCAGGAAAGGCCATGGACAAGCTTACCCAGTTTCTAGGGGTCTGCATGATTCTGCTGATCGCCTATGTGGCGGTTTCCACCCACCCGCCGGTGGGAGAGGCGCTGAAAAAGACGATTATGCCCGATGAGATTCCCTTTATGGCCATATTAACCATTGTAGGGGGAACGGTGGGCGGCTATCATCCCTTCGCAGGCGGACACCGGCTGCTGGAGGGAGAGATTTCTGGCCGGGAAAATCTAAAAAAGATAGATCAGTCTGCCATGATTGGGATCATCGTGGCGAATCTCATTCGCATTTTTCTCTTCCTTGCTATTCTGGGCGTAGTCTCCAGGGGCGAGCTCCTGGATCCAGAAAATCCGGCGGCGGATGCATTTTTAAAGGCGGCAGGTGTTGTGGGATATAAGTTTTTTGGATGTGTTCTTTTATTTGCCTCCATATCCTCGGTAATCGGAGCTTCCTACACATCCATGACCTTTTTGTCCAGCTTTTCAGAAACGGTGAGAAATCATAGGAATCCGCTGAGCATTGTATTTATTTTGATTTCTGGGCTGATCTTCCTGTTTATCGGGAAGCCGGCCAGCCTGCTTATCCTAACTGGGGCGTTGAATGGCCTTGTACTGCCGGTAACCCTGCTAATCATGCTGGCGGCTTCACAGAAGAAGGAGATCGTAGGAGAGTATAAGCATCCCAGATGGCTGTTGTGGCTGTGCACAGTGGTTACCTTGTTTATGGCTTTTTCTGGGATTCGCTCCTTGTCCAGTATTGCGGCGCTTTTGCATTGAGGTGGAAATGGCAGGCTTGTTTACTGAAATTTGCAGAAAGGAACAACATCCAATGATAACAACAGATGGAACAAACAGCCTACGCCTGGAATTTATCAGAAGCAGAGCAAAAGAGAATCTGGAAGCGCCGGAAAACTTAAATGATGACGCTGCTGCCCAGGCAATGAAATTTCACCAGGGGATTCCTGGATATCAGGAGACGCCGTTGATATTTCTGGAACAGCTGAGCCGCTGTCTGGGGGTGAAAGGGATTTTCGTAAAGGATGAGTCAAAACGGTTTGGGCTAAATGCATTTAAAGGGTTAGGGGGAACCTATGCTATGTTTCGCATGCTGTGTGCACACTTGGGATGGGATCCCAAGGACACTGCATATAAGGACTTTCAGGGAGATGGGATCCCACAGAAGCTCTCTCAGATAACCTTTATCACCGCCACCGACGGAAATCATGGAAAGGGAGTATCCTTTGGAGCGAAATTATTTGGCTGTAAGGCTTACGTATTAATGCCGGGAGGTTCTTCCGTGCATCGGGCCCAGGCGATACGGGACACAGGGCCTGCGGTGGTGGAAATTACAGAGAAAAATTATGACGAGACCGTGAGACTGGCCTGGGAGATGAGCCGGAAAAGAGGCTGGCTGTTGATTCAGGATACAGCGTGGGAGGGATATGAAGAGATCCCCTACTGGATTATCCAGGGATATTTGACTATGGCCGTTGAAGCTGCAGGTCAGTTGGAACGCCGTGGGATAGCGCCTACCCATGTGTTTTTACAGGCGGGGGTGGGGGCTATGGCCGGAGGGGTGACCGCTTACCTGATGAACCATTACCGGCAGAACCGGCCTGCGGTTATGATCACAGAGCCGGAAGCGGCCGCCTGCATTTTCTTGTCCGCAAAAGCGAAGGATGGTAGAGCGCATTCTGTGGAGGGGGATCCTCAGACGATAATGGCCGGGTTAAACTGTGGCACGCCATGCAAAATTACCTGGCCGGTTTTACGGGACTTCGCTTCTGGCTATCTTTCCTGCGCAGATTCCGTGGCAGCTTTTGGAATGAGAAGGTATGCGGAGCCTGAGGAGGGCGATGAAGCTGTCATTTCCGGAGAATCGGGGGCAGTTACCTTGGGCGCTTTGGCGCTTGTCCTCCAGGAGAAGGCATTTTCCCGCCAAAAGGAGCAGATGGGGCTGGGAAAGGATTCGGTGATTTTGCTGATCAATACTGAAGGGGATACGGACCCGGAGAATTATCGAGGGATTGTGGCTAAGTAAAATGATGAGCTGGAGGATTTATTCGGGGAAAGTTTGGCTTTAAGGCAAAGACACAATAGGGCGTAATAATGCTTGAATAACCGCCAGATTGATAGTATAATTATCCCAGTGAAATATTTATCAAGGAGGATAGGATTATGATCAACTGGTACAATATGGATACCCTTGCTTCACTTCGAGAGGTTTTGGAGGCAAAGCAGGTGGAGCTGGCTCAGGTGATGTCCGGGGAGAAGGGCGCTGAGCGTGTGAAGAAGTACAGTGTTCCCATGGCTGAGGGGATGGTGTATAATTATGCGGCAAAGCAGGTAGATGACACAGTGCTGGCAGGCCTGGCTAAGCTGGCAGAGGAAGCACAGCTTGTGGATAAATTCGAAGCGCTTTATAACGGAGAGGTAATCAACACTGGTGAGAAGCGTCTGGTGCTCCACCATCTGACCCGTGGGCAGCTGGGAGAAGCGGTTGTGGCTGATGGGGTAAATAAGCGGGACTTTTACACCGGTGTGCAGGATAAGATTGCAGAGTTCGCAGGCAAAGTGCACAGCGGACAGATTGCCAATGGGGCGGGAGAGAAGTTCACCACCGTGGTTCAGATCGGCATCGGCGGCAGCGACTTAGGCCCTCGCGCCATCTATTTGGCTCTGGAGCATTGGGCGAAGAAGCAGGGCTCCTTTAAGATGGAAGCAAAGTTTATCAGCAATGTAGATCCAGATGACGCGGCAGCTGTCTTAAACTCCATTGATCTGGCCCATTCTCTGTTCATCCTGGTATCTAAGTCCGGGACAACCCTGGAGACCCTCACCAATGAGTCCTTTGTCAAGGAGGCCCTGGCAAAGGCAGGGCTTGATCCCTCCAAACATATGGTGGCGGTTACCAGCCAAACCTCTCCCCTGGCCAAGAGTGATGACTATCTGGCGGCCTTTTTCATGGATGATTATATCGGGGGACGCTATTCCTCCAGCTCCGCGGTAGGAGGCGCTGTATTATCCCTGGCCTTTGGACCAGAGGTGTTCGCACAGTTCCTGGATGGCGCGGCCCAGGAGGACGCGCTGTCTAAGAATAAAGACATTTTCCATAATCCGGCTATGCTGGATGCCCTGATCGGCGTCTATGAGCGGAATGTGCTGGATTATCCCTGCACGGCAGTGCTTCCCTATTCCCAGGCGCTGAGCCGCTTCCCGGCTCATCTGCAGCAGTTGGATATGGAGTCCAATGGTAAGTCGGTAAATCGTTTCGGCGAGCCTGTCCATTACCAGACCGGTCCGGTGATCTTTGGCGAGCCGGGAACCAATGGCCAGCATTCGTTCTACCAGTTGCTCCATCAGGGAACCTCCATCGTGCCTCTGCAGTTTATTGGGTTCCGCGACAGCCAGATCGGCGCTGATGTGGTGATTCAGGACAGCACAAGCCAGCAGAAGCTGTGCGCTAATGTGGCCGCACAGATCGTTGCCTTTGCATGCGGCAAGTCCGATGAGAACCGGAATAAACATTTTGAGGGAGGACGACCCTCCAGCATCATTATCGGAGACCAATTAAATCCCAGGACATTAGGCGCGCTGCTGTCTCACTTTGAAAATAAAGTAATGTTCCAGGGCTTTGTGTGGAATGTGAACAGCTTTGATCAGGAAGGCGTACAGTTGGGCAAGGTGCTGGCCAAGAAGGTGCTGGCCCACGAGACCGATGGGGCGCTGAAGGTGTACAGCGATCTGTTAAATATCTGATGGATAAAAGACGGCGGTCAGAGAGATATATGCATGACAGAATAGGATAAGAAACTGTTGTATAACAGAAAGAACAAGTGGGTGCAGAAGCGTTCAGCAAGCTTTTGCACCCACTTTTCATGAGTATACCCGTTTAGGCATAAATATTTTCGCGGTGGAATCTATCTTATAGCACCAGAGAAGGAGCGGAGTATACCCTTGCTCCCAGCTCATTGTCCAGCATGTACAGGGCTCTTGGGTCGGATCCGAAGAGGTCAAACTTCTTAATCAGCCCCTCTGCATTGGCCTCTTCCTCGCCTTGTTCTTTTACGAACCAGTCTAAGAACTGCATGGTGCGGAAATCCTTCACGCTGTTGGCGGCGTCGTAGATGGTGTGGATCAGCCCGGTGACAAACTGCTCGTGCTCAAAACCAGCATGGAGGGGATCGGCGAAGCCCTTCAACTCCTTGTCCGGCTTATCGATGGCGTCCAGGGTTACCTTACAGCCATTATTCTGCAGATATTGCATAAACAACATAGCATGATCCCGCTCTTCCTGGGCCTGGATCTTGTACCAGTTCGCAAAGCCCTCTAACCCCTCATCCATGTAATAGTTGGAAAAATCAAGGTATAAATATGCGGAGTAAAGCTCCTTATTTACCTGAGTGTTCAACAGATGGGCTACTTTTGTATCTAACATAATCTTATCCTCCTGTGACCGCTTCATTCATATGTTTCCATTATACTCCCAATAATGACAATTTCAAGTGGATTTTAGATGAAAGGACAAAATGTTTCAATTATAGGCTACATTAGTATAGAAAAACAATAAAGAAATGATTTCGTGATAAGATTTCCGGTCCCTTATCTTCAGAAAGACAAGCGACAGAACGCGGCGGTTTCTTGTCCATGGAATAGTTACATAAAATTATGTAGTTTACCGAATTGAAAAGCGAAAATATAGTTGCAAAATCTCTGAGCTCCATGTATAATTTTGTCAGGTGTTTCTGCGGACGGCTGTCCAGATAAAGGCAGGATCAAATGAGTTTGTGGATCCTTGAGATCAACAAATAAACAAGGAGTGGGGATATGGAAAAGATTTTGGTTGTCGATGATAGCCTAGTTCAGGCCGCACAGTTAAAGTCGATTTTGGAGGATGATTATGAGATTTCCCTTGCGCATACAGCGGAGGAAGGACTTCGCCAGGCGAGCCTGGAGGACTATTCTCTGATTTTGCTGGATGTGGTAATGCCGGGGATGGATGGATTTACACTGCTGAAAAAGCTGCAGGAGACGGTGATCACCCGAAGCATTCCTGTGATATTAATTACCAGCCTTTCCGATATACAGGATGAGCAGAAAGGGCTTACCTTAGGAGCCGTGGATTATATCACTAAACCATTTCACCCGTCAATTGTCAAGGCGAGGGTGAATACCCATATTAAGCTGTACCGATATCGGAAGCAGGCGGAGTACCAGTCCATGACCGACCAGCTGACAGGCGTCGCAAACCGGCGGCAGCACGATATTTACAGCATTGTCAAGTGGAATGAGGCCACCCGGCTGAAGGTTCCCTTTTCCATCTGCATGTTTGATATTGATCATTTTAAGTCCTTCAATGACTCATTTGGCCATCCGGCGGGAGATAAGGTGATTACTAGTGTAGCGCGGGTCATAGCGGCACACTTGAACCGAAGTACAGACTTTTTTGCCCGTTATGGAGGAGAGGAGTTTGTGGCATTCTTTCTGGGGGAGGCAGCGGATCGCGCGTTTGCCTATCTGCAGAAAATCCGCCAGGCAGTAGAAGATTTACATATTCCTCATAATCCGTCTACAGCGAAATGGGTGACAGTCAGCATCGGAGGAGTTACTGTCATTCCCCAGAGAAAGGACTCCTATGAGGTCTATTTGAAAATAGCAGACACGATGCTGTATGACGCGAAAGGTAACGGGCGGAATCGTGTAGTATGGGTGAATGAAAAGATGCAGCAGTGGCACGAAAAGTAAACCGTGCCCTTTTCTATGTTTTGCCTGTTGTGCTCGATAATTGGGCACAATAGGCATTTGATTTTTGAAAACACTTTTGTAAAGTGGAGAGGCTAGAGCGCATTGGAAAACAAAAATAAAGAAATCTTTGAATCTGTTCCCATCCCCAGGGCCCTGGCCACCCTGGCGATCCCTACGATTATTGGCCAGCTGGTGGTGCTGATCTACAGCCTGGCGGACACTTTTTACATTGGGAGGACCAATAATCCGCTGATGGTGGCAGGGGCTTCCCTGATCCTGCCAGTGTACAATATCTGTATCTCCATCGCAGGCCTGGCGGGAGTGGGCGGGGGAACACTGATCTCTCGTCTTTTAGGCGCAGGGAAGGAGCGTGAGGCTAGGAAGGTTTCCTCTTTCAGCTTTTATCTGTCTATGGGGCTGTCTCTGTGTTTTTCCGCCGGGATGGCTTTGTTTATGCACCCGCTTCTGGGCGCATTGGGAGCCAGTGGGGAAACTTATGCCTATGCCAGGCAGTACGCGTTTTGCGTGATCGTCCTGGGCGCGCTGCCCACTGTGCTGTCCATCACCCTGTCCAACCTTCTCCGGTCGGTGAGCTGTGCAAAGCAGGCAGGCTTTGGCGTGTCCATGGGGGGCGTGATTAATATCTTCCTGGATCCACTGTTTATGTTTGTCCTGTTTCCGGCGGGGATGGAGACTGCAGCGGCAGGGATTGCCACCATGTGCTCCAATATCCTTGTGTGTGTCTATTATCTGGCTGTTTTCCGTCGGATGGGTGGACAGAGGCTCCTGAGCCTGTCTCCGATGGCTGGAGTACCGGAGAAGAAGGAGATACGCGCCATTTTTTCTGTGGGGATTCCGGCGGCCCTGGCTACGTTGCTATTTGACCTAGCATATGTGGTGATCGATAAGTTGGCCGCCAGTTATGGGGACATTCCCTTGGCTGCGGTGGGAATCGTGCTAAAGGCGGAGCGTCTGCCACTGAATGTGGGCATCGGATTGTGCCAGGGGATGATGCCTATCGCCGCCTATAATTATTCCTCTGGAAATTATCAGAGAATGAAGCAGGTGGTCAGCTTTTCCCGGTTGGTGGGACTGGTAATCGGCGCGGCCAGCATTGTGATGTATGAGCTATTCGCAGTACAGATCCTTCAGTTCTTTATCCAGGATCCGGAGACAGTGGGGATCGGGGCTGATTTTTTGCGGATCCGGTGCCTGGCTACGCCCTTTATGTTTATGTGCTTCCACCTGGTTAATTTGTTCCAGGCAGTGGGAAAGGGGAGCAGCGCGCTGTTTCTGGCAGTTGTGCGCTGGGCCGTGTTTAATATCCCAATTTTGTTTTTGTTTAATCAGGTGTTCGGGATGTATGGGATTGTGTGCACTCAGATCGTGGCGGATATCTGTACGGTTATGGTGTCCTTTTATGTGTATCGCCAGTTTGTGAAAACCTGCCGGGATTTTTGCACTTAAAATTAAGGAAAGAAGACATGGAGATGAATGGAACAGCAACTAAACCAACCACCTTTTATCGGGACATGTTCCGCCTGGCATTTCCCATTGTGATACAAAATCTCATTACCACGGCGGTGAGCTCTGCCGATGTGATTATGCTGGGCTGGGTGAGCCAGACCGCGCTTTCTGCAGGCTCTCTGGCCAGTCAGATCATGTTTATCCTGAATTTGGTGTATGCTGGCATTTCCTCTGGCATTGGCATGCTGGCCGCTCAGTACTGGGGGAAAAAGGATACCCGCACCATCGAGGAGATCATGGGGATAGGCATGCGGCTATCTATTCCAGTATCCCTCCTCTTTTTTATCCTGGCCTGCTTTTTCCCAAGGCTTGTGATGATGATCTTCACCTCAGAGAGGGAGCTGATTGAGGCTGGGCTGCCCTATTTGCGGATTGTGGGGATTTCCTACTTGTTTATGAGTATTTCCCAAGTATACCTGTGTACAATGCGGTCCATCGAGCGGGTGGTGTTTGCCACCTTTACCAATGCCCTGGCATTAGGCCTAAATATTGTTCTGAATGCGGTGTTGATCTTGGGCTTGCTCGGATTTCCTAAAATGGGGATTATGGGAGTTGCCCTGGCCACCACCATTGCCAGAGGCGTGGAGTTGCTCCTCTGCCTGGGGGATGCCTGCCGCTTCCCGGTGATTTGTTTCCGTCCTGGCCTACTTTTCCAGAAAAACAGAGTCCTTTTCCAGGATTTTATGAAGTATTCTCTCCCGGCTTTTGGGAATGAGGTGTCCTGGGGACTGGCCTTTTCCATGTATTCGGTGATTATGGGGCATTTAGGGAGCGATATGGTAGCGGCGAACGCGGTGGTTGTTGTGGCAAGGAATCTGGGCACAGTGATCTGCTTCGGACTGGCGAACGCAGGCGCGATTATCCTGGGCAAGGCCATCGGCGGGGGTGAAATGGAAACGGTGAAGGAGGATGCCTCCCGATTCTGCCGGCTCACCTTCCTCAGCGGGATTGCCGGAGGGATTTTGATCTTTTTCCTTCGGCCGGTGTTTATGAATATGGCGGATTTAACGGAGACAGCCCAGAGGTATTTAAGTGGGATGCTGTTTATCAATATGTACTACGTGCTTGGGCAGGCGATGAACACCACGGTGATCTGCGGAATCTTCCGATCCGGGGGCGACTCACGCTGGGGATTTATCTGCGATATTGTAGATATGTGGCTGTTTTCTGTCCCACTGGGATTTTTCAGCGCTTTTGTGCTGGAACTGCCGCCCCTGACTGTATATTTTCTGATCTGTCTGGATGAATTTGTGAAAATGCCGTTTATTTATCGGCATTATAAAAGCATGAAGTGGCTAAAGAATATTACCAGGGAATTTTGCCGTGAAGAAATGTGATGCAACCAGGAGAAAGAAAAGGCCCCTTACAGCAAGTCAGCTGTGAAGGGCCTTTTTAAGGTTCAGATGGTATCCGGACAGCTCAGGGTTAATCTCTGGCCAGGGTGAAGCGATCCACCAGCTGCTTTAAGCCGGATGCCTCGGCGGACAGCTCTTCGCTGTCAGCGGCGCTTTCCTAGGCGGTGGCGCTGTTGGTCTGCACTACTGAAGAGATCTGATCAATGCCTTCAGTAACCTGGGCAATGGCTGAGGTCTGATTCTCCACAGCCTCCACCACGATATTCATCTGTGAGGTCACATGGCCGGCCAGAACGCTGGTCTGCTCCAGGGATTCCGTGACGTTATTCACCGCTGTATTGCCCTCGTTGACTGAGGTGATGGAGCTCTCGATCAACTCCTTGGTGGCCTTGGCCGCCTGATCGGATTTGGAGGCGAGATTGCGCACCTCGTCGGCAACGACGGCGAAGCCTTTGCCGGAGGAGCCTGCCCGGGCGGCCTCTACCGCGGCGTTAAGAGCCAGGATATTGGTCTGGAAGGCAATGCTTTCAATGGTGGCAATGATCTTGGAAATCTGTTCAGAGGAGCTGGAAATCCTTTCCATAGCAGCGTTCAGTTCCTTGACGTACTCTACGCTGGTGCCAAGCTGGGCGCCAGCCTTCTCAACATAATGACCGGCCTCCTCTGCAGCAGAGGCAGTAGTCTTGGCGCTGGTTGAGATATCGTTGATGGTGGCGGCCAGCTCCTCTACCGCGCTGGCTTGCTGGATGGCGCCCTGGCTTAGGGTCTGGGCGCCGGTAGAAACCTGGCCGCTGGCAGAGGAAACCTGGCCGGCGGCACCGTCGATCTGGCGCATGGTATTGCTCAGCTCCACTTTCAGCGTGCGCATGGACAGCAGAATATTTTGGAAATCACCTACATAGGCTTCCCGATGGGCAGACTGAATATCGAAATTTTGGTTTGCCATCTCAGTCAGCAGGTAATTAATATCGTGAATAATGGTATTTAACCCAGTCACCATCTCTGCGGTGGAACGGGTCAGCTCTGCGGTCTCATCCTGGCCTTTCGCCTGGGGAACCGGAGAGGTTAAATCACCTTCAACTAAAAGCTTCATCCGCCGAGCGCAAGCAGACATAGGGGCGCTGATATTTCCAGACAGTTTCAGGGCAACCACAATGGAGGCCAGAATAGAGGCAAGGATTACTACAATATTGATGATGATACCGAAGTATGTATCCGCCAGATACTCTGATTTCAGGGAGGTAACGGCCACGCTCCAGCCATCTGTACCCATTACCGGGGCGTAGGCGGAGAAACGGATGCCGTCTGAGCTATGAAAGCTGCCAAATCCATTTTTGCCCTGCCGCATTTCCTGGTGGAGAGCCGCTAGCTCCTTTAACGAGGAATCGCTTTGGGCCTCCTGTTCAATATTTTGGGTGGTGATGGTTTCCAGGGTAACATCTGCGATAGTATCACCGGAGCGATTGATCATGTAGGCACGGCTGCTCTGGCTGATCTGGATGGAAGATACAATGTCATTTAAGAAGGTCTCCGGCGGTACGAAATAAACCACGCCGACAACAGAACCGCCATGGGATCCGTTTTCGTAAAGGGGGGCGGCTACCATGATGGAGAGCTCGCCGGTAATCTTGCTGATCAGCGGTTCAGAGACATAGACCTTTCCCGCCATAGCCTGTTTGACATATTCCCGGTCAGAATAATCTTTCCCATCAAAGATGCTAAAGCCGTCGGCTCCGATAATATTTCCCCTCTGGAAGCCGTGCATTTTCACACGCTCATCGATGATGGCCTGCTTCTCAGCTTGGGATACAGTTGGGTCAGACAGTTGGGAAATGTAGCCAGTGTCCATTGCCACATTCTGATAAGCAATCAGCTCTTGCTCGACGCGTTCAGCCGCCAGGACAGCAGTCTCACTCATCATCTGTTCCACTGTGGAGATGGTGCTTCGGTAGCTTAGGACAATACTGGAGGCACCTACTGCGAATAGAGCGATCAAGACGGTTGCCATCAGGCAGATAGTAATTTTTTTGCGTATACTTTTCATCTCTTTCCTCCTGGGTTCCACAGAGTACTCCCAGAACCTCTTTGTGCCAGGATTTGTGAAGAGATTCTGAGAGCGCCTTGTAATGGAATATAATCTTAATTTCTATTCTATCATAAACTAGGTATAAATGTCTATTCTAAATCGAAAGATCTGGCCCGGATTTGTTGCGGCTTAGGGGCGGAATATTCTGCCTGGCTGTTCACACAAATGTTGATTTTCGGTAAAACCCCAGGTATAATGAAAACGGACAATCCGGCCGGCCTTGAGTGTGGAACGTTCCAGAAAGGCGGTCTGAGAGGGAAACAGGAAAGGGAGGGAACATTTATGGGATTATTTTCAAGAAAGCCGAAAATTGACATGGAGGAGGCAAAGAAGAATAAGGTTAAAATGCGCCAGCTTTTTAATCAGGCAATTCCAGACGGAGACACTTATCAGATCTTATATGCCAGCACAGGTTCCACCTGGACAGAGAGCGGGATACTGTCTGACACACAGGTTTACCAGTTTATCAGCCTTGTCTTCGGATACCGGGAAAGTGATTTCCGGATCGTGGCAGTTCCGGTTAATATCCAGCTAACAGAGTCTTTCGAGCCCCTTGCCATCGAGATTACCGAGGTAAAGAAGGTAAAATACCGGAAGAAGGATAACTATCTGGATATGGATTTTTCGGAGAGAGGGCGCAAATCCATGTATTTTGGTTTTGACGACATTGAAAAGAATTCTAAAAGCTTTGTGGATAATGTTTGCCAGCCAGAGGAGCGGCAGCTGCTGATTTCTTTTATAGAAAAGTACCAGGCAAGGCTGTAGCAGCAGGCTGGGAAAGGGGCTCAAGGAATCATGGATGGAAAAAGGGAGAAGAAACTCTCCAGCCAGGTACTGTTCGAGGCGACGGCTTGCCCTGTTCCCAGGAATATCCGGACTCAGGAAATTGATCGGACGGCAGAGGATTGGGAGATGGTGGAGGATTGCATTCTGGACATGCTGGATGACGAAGATGAATTTGTCACCCTGACTGTGGGGGAGGCGCTGCATCGGATTCGCTATGTACAGGCCTGCCAATTCCCGGAGGGGATTACGGTTCAGTTAGGGATTGAAGAAGGAGGACATACACGTCTGGTTGAGAAAACGTGTACAGAGAAGGAGTGCCTGGAAATCTTCCGGGAGTTTTACGATACTGCCTCAGTGCAGAATGTGGAAGCCTATACACCAGTGGAGTTTTTTGTTTAGCAGATAAAGAAGAACATATCAATCAGGGAAAAGCGGGGTCAGTGCATAGGTATTAGGATGCTGCGTTTCCCTTTTTGTATTTGATTATATGTAATATTCGGTTATTTTTAGAAATTATCAAGTTTAAATTGACACTTCCGGGAGAATTCCCTTCCCGCACTGGAAAAGGAATTAACAAGGGAGGATTATTCACCTTCTGCGGTTGAACATTTTCTGACGGTTTGCGCTGGACGGCTGATGGACACACCTTGACAGAGGATATGGCAATCACTGGAGAGAAGATGAGCGAGTAATCAGCAATACCTATGGCGGAGAGAAATTTGGCCAAGGGGTAGTATTTTACTTAATCCTGTTGGAAAGCTGATGGGAATCAAATCGGACAAGCTGGATATTATGCTGCTGAATGCGGTACGATATACGGCATGCCAGTTTGCGATGGAAGCCATGTGTTGGAAATGCTTCGCTTAGAGAAAGAATTTGCGGATATCCCGGTCATTTTCCTGACAAGCAGGGATGATCAGAAGAGCGTGAAAAAGGTGTTGTCCCTGAAGGCGGATGGATATCTGTTAAAATATTTAAAGCCCCTGGACATTAAGAGACGAATTGACGATTATTTTCAGGCAAAAGAAGGATAAGATTAGGAAAAACAGGTCAATATAAGATTGGCCTGTTTTTTTATTCAGAAAAATCCTTGTCTGCCGAGGGTAAAGAAGGGGCTTAAGGATTTCATAAAAAGTTCACAAATAAAAACAAATCACAGGGTTGACAACAAAAAATAAGTGTGTTATAGTACGTATATAACAAATAAAACAATTCAAACATTCCTAAGGGAATGACTATCAACGTAAAGGAGAGATGATTAATGTTAATGCCTAGTATTTTTGGAGAAAACTTGATTGATGATTTTTTTGATTTTCCTTTCGGCGGCTATCATTATGGATATCACAACAGCCAGAAACCGTCTGATCTGATGAAGACGGATATTCGAGATGAGGGACAGAATTATGAGATTACCATGAATCTTCCCGGGGTGAAGAAAGAGGATGTGAAGGCAGAGTTACAGAATGGTTACTTGTCCATCAGCGCTTCTTCAAAATCCAGCAGAGATGAGAAGGATGATAAAGGACGATATATTCGCAGAGAGCGATACAGCGGTTCCTGCAGCAGAAGTTTTTATGTGGGGGAGCAGGTAACTCAGGAGGATATCCGGGCTAAGTTTGAGGATGGTACATTAAAACTCCAAATTCCTAAGAAAGAAGAGAAGCCGGTGGTGGATGAGAAGCGGTATATTGCCATCGAAGGATAAGGAAGGAAAATTTCGGTAAGGGAAAAAGAATTTGGCCGGGTGTCTGCGCAGGATGCCCGGCCGGATTCTTTTTGCTTTGTAGGAAATTGTGCTCAATAAAGGAAAAACCTTTCGATCAGGCATTAATCCAGGCGGTCTGCTGCTGTGTGATAAAGGGAAAGACAGTTAATTCTGATTGATCCAGATTTTCCCGTTTCATATCGATTGCCGTCAGTTGATTATTAAAGTAGGTTTTGTAATAGTAAAACTGTTTTTCTCCATTTATGCAACAGCTATAGGTGGTGACATCACACTGATCATTCCCGGTGATCACACTCCCTTTGACCAAGGCCACAGAATCCAGGAGATGGAACAGCTGGGCCACGCTGCTTTCCTCACTGCCCTCACAGACCGAGTTTAAGGTCAGATAGGCGGCCTTTACGAATCGGGAGGCGGGGGAGAAATCTCCGGGAAGGCCGAAGCTTCCCAGCCCCTGGCCGAATGGCCGGATACGGGCAGCTTTGCTGAAGCAGTTATCAGGGCATCTGGTGGTGAGATTGAGGTATTGGCTCAGATTCGTCATCTGGAAATCAAAGGATGGATTATTAGTCAGGACACCTACCGGATTGTCATACAGTTTCAGCCCATCTCTGGTGCTTTCCAGGACGATGGATTCATTCTTGTCCCCAATGTGCCAGTGAAGAGGCGTCAGGGGCACAGCACTGCTGAAGGGGATGGCCACAAGGCGGGTGATCTTTAAGTATTCTCTGGCTTCAGAGACCGTGGCGCATTTGGAGAGAAGCCAAAGGCAGAATTCAAAAGGGGAAACGTGCAGATTTCCGGGCTTTTCCTCAGGGGGATAATAAGCATTGTCCGGAAAGTTTAAGGCAGCTATGCAGAGCCCTTTTTCGTTCACGCCATCAGCGTAGAGGGGATAGCCATCGATCACTGTGGCCATTCCCAGGACAGCATAGTGCCGGTTGGCTGTGCCTGCCCTCCGGAAGCGGATAGGATAATTTCTGGGAGTGAGGACAATGCGCTGTTCTAATTCAACATGCAGGTCCATGGTGCGTCCGAAATAAAAATTCTGAGTGTTCATCGCAATACTGGTACACATAACTTCGTCCTCCATTCATGATCAGGGCACAGCCCGATAGGGATGTGAAAAGTAACCCCTCATAGTTTACTTCAAAAATTCTGTAAATATTCAAGGTTGAGAAAATATTGCTTCAATGCTAAAATGGTATTGGGATTATGGTTTACTTCCAGCATCCCCCAAGGCCTCCTGTGGGTGAAGATTACAGGAAGCTTAAAAATGAAAATATAAAAGGAGATTGATTCTTATGAAACAAAAAGCGACAAAATACGGCTTTGCTGCGGCTCTTTTTCTCACTGCCTTTCTTGCTGCTTCCTGCGGTAAAGGAGCAGCTGGAGAAGGAAAAGAAGATAATCAAGCCCTGCAGGCTGAGACCACAAAAGCAGTCCAGGCGGCATTGGACGAAGAGCAGGGGGCAGAGGATCCGGCGGAAATTAAACAGGTTCCTGAGAAAGAAGATGGAGATGTCCAGGGCAACGACAACGAGCCGGCAGAGAGCGGATTTCCCCAGCAGATACCGGAGTTTACCACCCAGGACTTGGAGGGGAATTCGGTGACTCAGGACATCTTTGAGGAGAAGGATCTGACCGTGGTGAATATCTGGGGAACCTTCTGCTCGCCCTGTATCGGGGAAATGCCGGAACTGGCGGCCTGGGATGAAGAGCTGCCAGACAATGTACAGCTGGTGGGACTGATCTGCGATATCCGCGGGGATGAGGATCAGAAGGGCCGGGAGCTAGCGGCTACCATTGTCGAAAAGGCAGGCGTCAGCTTTCCCCAGCTTATTGCAAATGAGGATTTTACCTCTCTGATGCAGTGGGTGGTGGGCGTACCTACCACCATCTTTGTGGACAAGGATGGGAGGCTTGTGGGAGAGCCAATCGTCGGGGCGTATGTGGAAGGCTACCGGAATTTTGTGGAGGACTATCTCAGTGAACAGTAGGGAAAAAAGAGCTATGCGTATGATGATGGCGCTCACAGCCTGCGGATTTATCCTCTATGGAACGGCCAGAGGTGAGCTGGATATTATATGGAACAAGGCGGTCCACATCTGCCTGGAATGTATTGGATTGGGGTGACAGAGGATGAATGGAAGGCATTGGATAAAGAGAAAACTGCTTCAGTTTATCGCCTTTGGGTGCTCAAATCCACATCTGTCCAATTTCCCCGGAGGAAAACTGTATGAGGGGAAGTGGAAGCAATTTTGCAATCCAGGGCTGAACTGCTATTCTTGTCCGGCTGCCCGCTTTGCCTGCCCTATTGGGGCAATGCAGGCGGTAAGCGGATCCATGGATTTTAAATTCAGCTTTTATGCGGCGGGGATGTTGCTGGCCTTTGGGGTGATCCTGGGGAGAGCGGTGTGCGGTTGGCTATGCCCATTCGGCCTGTTCCAGGAGCTAATCCATAAAATCCCGTCTCCGAAACGGGGCCTGAAGAAGGGCTTTCTCTGGATCAAATACGTGGTTCTGGCGGTGTTTGTCCTCCTCCTTCCTGTTGTGGCCACCAATTATATGGGGATGGGAAAGCCGGCATTCTGCCAGTATATCTGTCCTGCAGGGACACTGGAAGGAGGTCTTTTTCTTCTGGGCACTCACCCGGAATTGCGGCAGACCCTTGGCTCCCTCTTTGGCCTGAAGGCTGGGATCCTGATAGGGGTTATTCTCGGAAGTGTGATCATCTACCGTTTTTTCTGCCGGGTTCTTTGCCCCCTGGGGGCAATCTATGGCTTGATGAATAAGGTCAGCATGTATCATCTGGAGGTGGATCCCAAACGGTGCGTTTCCTGTCAAGCCTGCCATAAGGCCTGTAGGATGGAGGTGGATCCGGTGAAGACACCAGACTCCATGGAATGCATTCGCTGCGGGGACTGTGTGGAAGCCTGCCCGAAGAATGCAATTTATGTGGGATTCCGAAGAAAGGCAGGCGTCTGCTTACCAGACACAGAGGAAAGATAAACGTTCCAGCCGGCAGAGGGAAACTTATGGGCAGAAAGGGCAAGATAATCCATGCAAGAAGAGGGGGAAAACCATGTATGAATGTCCTAATTGTGCTGGGAACCTGAAATTTGACATCGCCCGGCAGCAGCTGGCCTGCGAGTACTGCAATACCTTGGTGGATCCCTACCATTTTCACAAGGAGAGGGATGCCCAGGAATCGGGAGATCCCTCAGGCTCAGGCGGAGAGGAATATGAGGTGCAAGTCTTTACCTGCCCCCAGTGTGGAGGAGAGATTATCAGCGAGGACATTACAGCCGCCACCTTCTGCAGCTTCTGCGGAGCGTCTACTATCCTGGACAGCCGCATCAGCAGGGAGCGCTGTCCAGCGGTCATTATCCCTTTCAGGAAGACGAAGGAGGACTGCCGGGCCGCTTATAAACGGCTGTTACGCCGGGCAATTTTCGCCCCGAGGGAGCTTAAGGATGAGGCCCTCATTGAGAAATTCCGGGGGATTTACATGCCATACTGGGTGTATTCCTTTGACAAGGAGGAGGGAAGGATTTCCTTTCCGGGGGAGAGAACATACCGGCAGGGGGAGTACCAGATTACCGAGCATTACCAGCTGACTTGTCAGGTAGAAGAGCACTATCAGGGGCTGGCCTATGACGCGTCCTCCACCTTTTCCGACAGCTTGAGCAATGCCATCGCCCCTTTTGACCTAAGGGAGGGGAGGAAATTCGCGCCGGCATTCTTGAGCGGCTTTTATGGGGATACCAGCGATGTGGAGGACTATGTCTATCTGGGGGAGGCGGAGGAAATAATCCTGCAGGACGCTGGCAAAGAGCTGGCGAAGAATCCCCTGTGCAGGAAATACCATGTCCATCAGGGGGAGAACCTCTGCCAGCTCCAGAATGCTTTGCGCCCGTCCAGACGAAAGGCAGAGCTGGCCATGCTTCCGGTATGGTTCCTCTCTTATCGAAATGGGGATCAGGTCTGCTATGGGGTGGTGAATGGCCAGACCGGGAAGGCGGCATCCGATCTGCCGGTGGACATAAAACGGTATCTGGCCGGATCCATGCTTTTGGCTGTTCCATTTTTCCTTTTGCTTAACCGATTTTTGACCATTACTCCCGGAAAGCTTTTGGGGATTACTGTTCTGCTGGCCCTTCTGTGCATCCTGATTTCCAACGGGCAGATGAACCGCATCATGGCCAGAGAGTCAGGGGAAGGGGACAAAGGTCTTGCCTCGACAAGACTGGGATCAGGGAAGCCAGATTGGGAGAGTATACGGCGCGCTTGGGGAAAGAAAGGCGCTCCAGATAGCGGTGAGAACACATCAGGGAAACTTATTCTAGTTGTGTGCGCCTTTTTCGGGATACATCTGCTGCCAGTCCTTCTTCGCCGCTATTGGAACGGCATGAGTGAGATGACCGAGATCCTCCTGGACATAACCATTTTTCTGCTGGTTGTCTTTTGGATGAAATTTGGCTTTCAGTGGTTCAAACGTCGCGGCGAGCGTTGGGAAAAGAGCGTCTTCTTTTTAGGAGGGCATGTTCAGGAGAAATTGCCAACGCTGATTAAGCCTATGGCGGGAGTGGCGATGGCAGCAGTAATTTTCCTGATAAATCCGATTTCCGACTGGATCTATTACATGGGCGTCTTTGGGTGTATGGGGACAGTATTGTGGGCGATTATGGATATTATCCGGCAGCATAACCGGCTGACCTTGCGGAAGCTGCCTCAGCTGGGAAGGCGGGGAGGTGATGAAGGTGAATAGAGTGCTCTGGTTTGGCCGGCGGGGCTTCCATCCTATCTGGTGGATTGTTTTTCTCTGGATGGGGATGTTCTTTGCCGGACTGCGTCCCTGCTACGGGCAGGAAAACCATGGGAATGGGGCTTACCAGAATCCTGATACTCATTACCAGGCCCTAATAGAGGATGATGCAGGACTCCTCAACCAGGAGCAGCGCGAAGCGCTTCTCCAGGTGATGGAAGAGATCACCGCTTATGGAAATGTGGCCTTTGTGTCAGTCAACGAAAATTCCGGCACCACGGATGACTTTGCCAGGGGTTATTACCGGAGCCGGTTTGGCACAGACAGCGGTACAATATTTGTCATTGATATGGACAACCGAAATATCTGGATCCACAGCAACGGGGGGATCTACGGGGTGATCACCTCCGCCTATGCGGATACAGTGACCGATAATGTCTACCGATATGCCATGGATGCGGACTACTATGGCTGTGCCCGAGAGGCATTTCTGCAGATCCATGCATTGCTGAAAGGGCAGAGAATTGCCCAGCCCATGAAATATATCAGCAATGCCCTGCTGGCGGTTATCCTGGCCATGTTGGCAAACTTTGGCCTGGCTGTGGGCGTTACCCGATTACATAAGCCGGGAGAAAAGGCTCTGCTGGCAAACATTCACAGGAAATTCCACTATTCAAATCTAAAGGCATCCTACACCCATAAGACGAAAGTGTATGACCCGGTTTCCCAAGGCGGAACTGGAGGAGGCGGAAGGGGCGGAGGAGGGAGAGGAGGCGGTGGTGGCGGAGGAAGAAGCGGCGGCGGTGGAGGACATGGATTTTAACGTGTTTATATGAATTGAGCGCCTACGGTCTGTTCCGTCTCTTGTCCCTATCTACAATAAGTTTATCGGTATCTGCCATATCCGCGCTGGTATGGCAGATATTTATGTTGTCATAGAAGTTATACTCATTATGCATCTGCAGATGCAAGTAGTTTTGCCTGAATATAAACATGTCAGTACACTAGAGGTAACCCGGCTGACATATAGTTGACATTTCTCCACGAAAATGTTAGCATAAATCCATCAAACCAGAGAATGAGAAAGGCGGATGGGGATCATCAGTATCAGAAGCAGCAACGGCCCGGAGCCAGAGCAGGAGAGAGGTTTGGGCAAAGAAAGTATAGGAGGATAACATACATGAAGATGCTGTCATTAGCAGAGGAGTTAAAGAATAATGCTTACCCGGGAAGGGGGATTGTCATTGGGCGGTCTCAGGACGGAACCACTGCCGTGACCGCCTATTTTATCATGGGGCGCAGTGAGAACAGCAGGAACCGTGTGTTTGTGACAGAAGGAGAGGGGATCCGCACTCAGGCCTTTGACCCGTCGAAACTGACGGATCCCAGCTTGATTATCTATGCCCCGGTGCGGGTATTGGGGAATAAGACCATTGTGACCAACGGGGATCAGACGGATACCATCTATGAGGGCATGGACAGGCAGCTGACCTTCGAGCAGTCTCTTCGGCGCCGGGAGTTTGAACCGGATGGGCCTAATTTTACTCCCAGGATTTCTGGTATCCTTCACATCGAAAAGGGTAGCTACAATTTTGCCATGTCCATCTTAAAGAGCAGCGACGGGAATCCAGAGAGCTGCAATCGTTACACCTATGCCTATGAAAATCCGGCGGCAGGGGAGGGGCGTTTTATCCATACTTACATACATGACGGGAATCCTCTTCCCAGCTTTGAGGGGGAGCCAAAGCGGGTGGAAATCGCAGGGGACATCGATGAGTTTACCCGGATGATGTGGGAAAACCTGAATCCGGAGAATAAAGTCTCCCTGTTTGTACGTTACATCCAGATCTCCACCGGAAAGTATGAGACCAGGATTGTAAATAAGAACTGAGGATAGCCAGAGAAATAAGTACAGGAGGGTGAAATGATGAATCAATTAGAATTAAAGTACGGATGCAACCCGAACCAGAAGCCGTCCCGGATATTGATGAAGGAGGGACATGATCTTCCGCTTACTGTCTTAAGCGGCCATCCCGGGTATATTAATTTCCTGGATGCCTTAAATGGCTGGCAGCTGGTGCGAGAGCTGAAGAAGGCCACCGGGCTTCCGGCAGCAGCTTCTTTTAAGCATGTTTCCCCGGCGGGGGCGGCGGTAGGCCTTCCCCTGGAAGATGTATTAAAGAAGATTTACTGGGTGGAGGATTTGGGTGGGCTGTCTCCCTTAGCCTGCGCCTACGCCAGAGCCAGAGGCGCGGACAGGATGTCTTCCTTTGGGGATTTTATTTCCCTTTCCGATGTGTGTGATGTGTCCACTGCCAGGATCATTAAGCGGGAGGTCTCGGACGGTGTCATCGCTCCTGGCTACGAGCCAGAGGCTCTGGAGATCTTAAAGGCGAAGAAGAACGGGAATTACAATGTGATCCAGATTGATCCGTCCTATGAGCCGGAGCCGGTGGAGCGTAAGCAGGTATTTGGCATTGTTTTTGAGCAGGGGCGGAATGAGTTAGACATTAACCGGGAGCTGCTGGCCAATGTGGTTACCGAGAATAAGGAAATCCCAGATGCAGCCAAGATAGACCTGATGATTTCTCTGATTACCTTAAAGTACACCCAGTCGAATTCCGTATGCTATGTAAAGGGCGGCCAGGCCATTGGCATCGGCGCCGGGCAGCAGTCCAGAGTACATTGCACCAGGCTGGCAGGGCAGAAAGCAGATAACTGGTTCCTGCGCCAGGCTCCCCAAGTGTTGGGACTGCAGTTTGTGGATGGGATTAAGCGGGCAGACCGTGACAATGCCATCGACGTGTACATTGGAGAGGAGTACATGGATGTGCTGGCGGACGGCGTGTGGGAGAAAACATTCCGGGAAAAGCCTCCTGTATTTACCAGAGAAGAGAAGAGAGCCTGGCTGGATCAGATGAAGGATGTGGCCCTGGGCTCGGACGCCTTTTTCCCCTTTGGCGATAATATTGAGCGGGCTTACAAGAGCGGCGTGAAATACATCGCAGAGCCGGGGGGATCTGTGCGGGACGATCAGGTGATCCAGACCTGCAATAAGTACGGAATGGCCATGGCCTTTACCGGAATCCGGCTGTTCCACCATTGATTGCTGTAGTAAAGACAAATGAATTTGAGAATGCGCACAATTTTTACTTAAGGTAGATCCTGCGTTTATACGCAGCAAAAATCGGCGAAAAATCAACAGGAAGGAGAAGTTGGCTTATGGGGTTAGTCTATGCACAGGGAAATCGAGAGTATCATATCGGCGTGGCGCCGGGGGAGGTGGGGCGTTATGTGATTCTCCCCGGGGATCCGGGAAGATGTGAGAAGATTGCCGCCCATTTTGACTGTCCGGAGAAGGTGGCCCAGAATCGGGAGTATGTCACCTACACCGGGATGTTAGAGGGGGAGAAGGTGAGCGTGATGTCTACAGGAATCGGCGGCCCGTCTGCCTCCATCGGCTTAGAGGAGCTGATCCACTGCGGCGCAGATACCTTTATCCGGGTGGGCACCTCCGGGGGAATGCAAAAGGAGGTGCTGGGCGGTGATGTGGTGATTGCCACTGGGGCCATCCGGTTTGAGGGCACCAGCCGGGAGTACGCGCCCATGGAATATCCGGCTGTGGCGGATTTCGCCGTGACCTCTGCCCTGAAGGAAAGCGCTGCCAGGCTGGGACTGCGTCACCATCTGGGGGTGGTCCACTGCAAAGACAATTTCTACGGGCAGCATTCCCCGGACACCATGCCGGTGAGCTATGAGTTGAATCAGAAATGGGATGCCTGGTTAAAGTGCGGTGCGCTTGCTTCAGAAATGGAGTCGGCTGCCCTGTTCATCGCTGCCAGTGTGCGCCGGGTGCGGTGTGGCACTGTTCTCTTGGTGGTGGCCAATCAGACACGTCGGGCCATGGGGCTGCCGGATGAGCAGGTGCATGACACGGAAGCGGCCATCAAGGTAGGCGTGGAGGCCATCCGGGAGATGATCCGGAGGGAGAGACAGAAATAAGGTTTTCCTTTACCACTGATGCGCGGCGAGATGTTTCCTGGGAAAACTCCACGAAGAACCGTCACAATCACAGCGGCAACCATAACAGAAATTTAGCGGAAATTTGCCGAAAAAGAGAAGACATTTTTCAAAAGTTGTGATATAATGAGAGACATAAAAGGGAGTAGCTTCCACATCCTGTGGATTCTTTGGCGTCAGAACGATCATCTGGCAGGCATCAGCCTGGAGGCGGTCCGCTGAGAATTGAAATAGCAAGACTTTTATTGCGGGACATTGGTTCTGTGATAAAAGTCTTTTTTTTATTCTTTTTTACAGAAGGATATGCCCCGAGGCTACGGTCCATCTCCAGTATCCCTGTGCAGCCAGGAAGCCTGACAGGGGAGTGAACCGGGGCGACGGAAATTCAATTTGCGCAGCAGCGCGGCAGAAGAAAGGAATTGCTGTGAACGGAGGCCAGCTGTAAACAGTGAGGAAAAGGAGGATGAATATGGCGTATTTGTTAGAAGGAATTTTAAGTGTTACCTGGCAGCAGATGGCGATGTACGGGGTAGGGCTTCTGCTGATCTGGCTGGCGGTGAAGAAAGGTTATGAGCCATCACTGCTGTTACCCATGGGATTCGGGGCGATTTTGGTGAATCTTCCTGCCAGCGGTGTGATCGATCAGATGATGCCCGGGGTAGGGCAGGTGAAGGGCGTGATCCAGTGGCTCTTTGAGGTGGGAATCCAGGCTTCAGAGGTGATGCCGATTCTGCTGTTTATCGGAATTGGGGCAATGATTGATTTCGGCCCCCTTTTATCCCAGCCGGTGATGTTTCTCTTTGGCGCAGCTGCCCAGTTCGGCATCTTCTTTGCCATCTGTGCGGCGTCCCTGGCAGGGTTTGAATTAAAGGACGCGGCTTCCATCGGCATTATCGGGGCAGCGGACGGCCCTACCTCGATTCTGGTGTCCCAGATCCTTCATTCGAAGTATGTGGGGGCTATTGCGGTGGCGGCTTACTCCTATATGGCTCTGGTGCCCATCGTACAGCCCTTTGCCATTAAGCTGGTTACCACTAGGCGGGAGCGGAGGATACACATGGAATACCGACCCGGGAGTGTGTCCAGAACTATGCGCATCGCTTTTCCCATCGTGACGACCATGATTGTGGGATTTATCGCCCCGGCCTCGGTGGCGCTGGTGGGCTTTCTGATGTTTGGGAATTTACTGAGAGAGTGCGGAGTGCTGAAGAATCTGTCCGACACAGCGCAGGACAGCCTGGCGAACCTGATCACCCTGTTGCTGGGGATCACCATCTCCTTCAGTATGCGGGCCGAGGCCTTTGTCACTGCCGACACCATCATGATTATGGCCATCGGGCTTCTGGCTTTTGTCTTCGACACCATCGGCGGCGTGGTTTTCGCGAAATTCATTAACCTATTCCGAAAAAATAAGATCAACCCCATGATCGGTGCGGCAGGGATCTCCGCATTCCCCATGTCCTCACGGGTTGTCCAGAAGCTGGCAGCCCAGGAAGAGCCGGGAAATATTATCCTGATGCATGCCGCCGGGGCCAATGTATCCGGCCAAATTGCGTCGGTAATTGCCGGAGGAATCATCATTAACCTGGTAACTAGATATCTGTAATAAGGAGGGAAAATTTATGATGGAGAATTTTTTCATTTCGCTGGAAATCATGGCAGAGGGGATGGGCGGGATATTTGCGGCCTGTCTGATTATTATGGCATCCGTGTGGATAATGAGCAAGCTCAGCGGAAAAAATTAAATTTTTATAAAGTGGACAAGAACGGTTATCATTTCTACCTTTCTGCCGTAATATTTTTAGAGAGCTTCGGGAATACACGAAGATAAGAGGGAGGAAGAACATGAGAAAACAAGTATTATTGGCAGGCTGCCTGACTTTAGCACTGGCAGCGGCTACAGCAGGCTGTGGCGGAAAAGAGGCAGCGGACGCGGGGGCGACGACCCAGGCTCAGGCAGAGACCTCGAAGGAAGCCCAGGAGGGGACCACGGAAGAAGAGCCTCAGATGGACGAGGAAGAGCTGGAGGAATTAGAGCTCGAATTATATAATACTTATATTGAGATTAATAATCAAATGGTTGACCGCTTCAGCGATGTGATCAACAGCTACTTTGAATATGTAGATTTCCAGGAAGAATTCACTCCTCTCCAGGAAGATTACTGGTGCTTGTCCTGCATCAGCACGTTCTATACGGATATGGACCGGGCCAATGAGCTGATCGCCCAGAAGGCGGAAACTGATCCGGTGGATGAGGCATTCCTGGCCTTATACCCAGTGATGAAGGAGTTGGCAGAGTCTCTGGACGCGGTGGAGGCCTATACGGATGAGGAGGCTTACCGTGGGGATGATTATGCCAAGGGGAAAGAGCTCCATTCCATTATTTGGAAGGATTATGCAGAATACGAGACCTTGGGCAATGAATTCTTAGATAAGCTGGATGTGATGGTATCGGAGCAGTACCAGGAGAATTTGGACAACTTAAAGGCGGAGGGACTGGAAGCTACCTATGCCTTTAATATACTGATTGACACGGCGCAGGAGATACAGATGGCTATCTATGAGCAGGAGATCGACGATACACAGCTGATTAACCTGGACATCGAGGCGCTCACTCCACTGTATGACCAGTATCTGGAACAGGTGCAGATCTGCCTGGATTTCCTGGCGGATGAGGATGCTATGCAGGAAGAGGGCTATATGTCTACCTCTGCCTATTACCTCACCTTTAAGCAATCTATAGGGGAATCCGGGGACAGCCTGACGAATCTGTTTAACCGGGTGAAGAATCAGGAGCCAGTGAGTGACTTTGACTTAATGTCTATGATTCCGGGAGACGGGACTATCCAGGAGTTTGACTCTATTGTGTCCGATATTATTGATGATTATAATCATCTGATCAGCTATTAATTCTGCCACGGCAAAGAGACTGCCCCGTGAAGGCTTTTGAAACCTTCGCGGGGCAGTCTCTTACTTGCTTTATGGAGAATTTACAATATACCGTTTAAATCAGGATTCCTCCCTGATCCGCGCTCTGAGCATCCCGGGCATACCGCTTCAGATAGCCCTCTACTGGCTGAGGCTCGTAGTGGAAATTCGCCCTGCGGCGGGCCAGCTCCTCATCAGAGACCTTCAGCTCAATCCGCTTATTCACCACATCGATCTCTATGGTATCTCCGTCCTCAATAAGGGCGATGGGGCCTCCAGCGGCAGCCTCTGGGGAGATATGCCCCACAAAGCATCCATTATTAGTGCCGGAAAAACGGCCGTCGGTGATGAGGGCGGTGCATTTATTCAGCCCCTGACCATTGAGAAGCTTCATGGGCTTAAACATTTCCGGCATACCTGGAGCACCCTTGGGGCCTGCATAGCGGACTACCACCACATGACCTGGCTTAATTAGCTGTTTGCCGATAGCTTCATTTACCTCGTCCTCCCCGGAGAAACAGATAGCTGTGCCAGTGAACTGGCGGACCTCCTCCGCGATGGCGGCAGGCTTTGCTACTGCCGTGTTGGGCGCCAGGTTGCCATGAAGGATGGCCAGCCCAGCCAGAGTGGAGAATGGCTTGTCCATGGAGGTGATCACGTCGGGATTACTTCCGTACATATTGGGGCAGCTCTGGGCATTTTCCAGGATGGTCCGCCCAGTTACGGTCATGCAGTCACCATGCAATACAGATTTCATCTGGCGCTGTACCTCAGGTATGCCTCCGGCCTTGTAAAAGTCCTCGCCATCAAACTCATTGGAGGCGGGATTAATGCGGCAGATCAGGGGGATGGAATTGCCGTATTCCTCAAACCAGCCCATGACCGTCTTCCCGTCAATGCCAATCTCATGGGCGATGGCACAGGTGTGAATAACGCAGTTGGTGGAGCCGCCGGTGGCCATAAGGACCATAATGGCATTGCGGATGGATTTCTCAGTGATGATATCCCTGGAGGTGAGACCATCCTTTACCATCTGGACGATCATTTCCCCAGTCCGCAAAGCGCTTCGGGTGCGTTCATTGTACACCGCAGGAATCGCCGCTGTCCCGGGAAGGCTCATCCCCATGGCCTCCGCCATGCAGCACATAGAATTGGCCGTAGCCATGTGTTGGCAGGATCCGATGGTGGGACAGGAGATCTCCATCAAGTTGATAACTTCCTCGTAACTCACCTTTCCTGCCTGGTACATGCCATAGGCTTCTTCGGAGGAAGTGGAGTCGGATTTGCGTTTCTTTCCGAAGGACGGGCCGCCCAGCATGCAGCCGCCGGCCAGGAAGATACAGGGAATGTCAAGACGGGCGGCGGCCATCAGCATCCCGGGCACCGTCTTGTCACAGGATCCCACCAGCACAAGGCCATCCAGGCGGTGGGCCCGGGCCATGATCTCGATTCCGTCGGCAACGATCTCCCGGGAGGGCAGGGAATACCGGGAACCGTCATGGGTGGTGCAAACGCCGTCGCAGACTGCGATGCAGCCGAACTCCACAGGGGTGCCGCCTGCCCGGTAAACGCCGTATTTTACCTGCTCAGACAGCTCTCGCAGGTTCTTATGTCCGGGGACAATGTCGGTAAATGAGTCACAGATCCCGATAACTGGCCGGGAAAAGTCGTCGTCGCTAAAGCCGTTTGCCTTATAAAGTGTACGGCAGGAAAGCAGGCTGTCCGGCATAAAGGTGCCAGTTTCAAATTTCTTTTGCATGTGAAATTCCTCCTTGGTTTCATGGTGTTATCCCGCGGGCAACAGGCCAGGCGGGCATGCTTACCCTCTGTTTTTCTCTCAATTATTATACCATGGAACGAATACTTTTACCAGGTAGGTTTTCTTAATGCTGGGCGTAGCTTTGGAAGGATGAGAAGAATAGCCGGTTTACCAGCATTTTGCAAAGGGATTTCCATTCGTGAAGTTCGTTGTGTATGATTGATGATTATCCTGTTTGCTCTTGAATTTTGGATATCCTGCATGTTCCCTGAAAAACTTCTGATAAGCAGAATCCATGTTGTAAACC
>CATJIO010000121.1 GCA_949740725.1 uncultured Lachnospiraceae bacterium
GCAAAGAATCTGCTGGATCTAATGTTCTTCGACCCCAGGAGATACGATCTGGCAAAGGTAGGAAGATATAAATTTAATAAGAAGCTTCATCTGAAAAATCGCATCAAGGGACATACTCTGGCAGAAGATGTGGTGGATGGAAGAACTGGCGAAATTTTGGCTTCCGCAGGGACCACCGTGGATCGGGAGCTGGCGGAGGTTATTCAGAATGCAGCGGTTCCCTATGTGTGGATTGAAGGTCCCACCAGGAAGCAGAAGGTACTCTCCAATATGATGGTGGATTTAAAGAACTATGTGTCCTTTGACCCTAAGGAGGTCGGTGTTACAGAGTTAGTATTCTACCCCGAATTGGAAAAAATTCTGGAATCTTATGGAGATAGTGAGGAGGAGTTAAAGGACGCGATTCATCGAGGGATTCATGATTTGATTCCAAAGCATATCACCAAGGAAGACATTATCGCTTCGATTAATTATAACATGCATCTGGAGGAGGAGGTAGGAACCGCTGACGATATCGATCACTTGGGCAATCGTCGGATCCGTGCAGTGGGAGAGCTTTTGCAGAATCAGTATCGGATCGGCCTTTCCCGCATGGAGAGAGTGGTGCGGGAGCGGATGACCACCCAGGATGTGGATGTCCTGACTCCTCAGTCGTTGATTAATATTAAGCCAGTAACCGCCGCGGTGAAGGAGTTCTTTGGAAGCTCCCAGCTGTCTCAGTTTATGGATCAGAATAATCCATTGTCTGAGCTTACCCATAAACGGCGTCTCTCTGCCCTAGGCCCAGGCGGCCTTTCCAGAGATCGCGCCGGATTTGAAGTTCGTGACGTACACTATACCCATTATGGCCGGATGTGCCCTATAGAGACTCCAGAAGGTCCAAATATCGGGCTAATCAATTCCCTCGCCTGCTATGCACGGGTGAACCAGTACGGATTTGTGGAGGCGCCATACCGTGTGGTAGATAAGACGGATCCTTTAAACCCCAAGGTAACTGACGAGGTGGTATATTTAACTGCAGACGAAGAGGATAATTTCATTGTGGCCCAGGCTAATGAACCTCTAGATGAGAATGGTTACTTTGTGCATAATAATGTATCTGGACGTTTCCGGGAAGAAACCTCTGAATTTCAGAAGAAGAATATTGACTTAATGGATGTATCCCCGAAGATGGTATTTTCCGTGGCTACCTCCATGATTCCTTTCCTTCAGAATGACGACGCTAACCGTGCACTGATGGGATCCAACATGCAGCGCCAGGCGGTGCCTCTTCTGAAGGCGGAGGCGCCTGTGGTGGGAACTGGCATTGAGGGGAAGGCGGCGGTAGACTCCGGCGTCTGCGTGGTGGCCAAGCATGATGGCGTGGTAGAGCGCTCGGCTTCCAATGAGATCATTATCCGCCGGGACAAGGACGGCCAGAGAGAGGTTTACCGTCTGACCAAGTTTAAGCGAAGCAACCAGTCTAACTGTTATAACCAGAAACCTATTGTATTCAAAGGCGATCATGTGGTGGAAGGAGAGGTAATCGCAGATGGCCCCTCCACGGATAATGGCGAGATTGCCCTTGGTAAGAATCCTCTCATTGGATTCATGACCTGGGAAGGCTACAATTACGAGGACGCTGTCCTTTTAAGCGAGCGTTTAGTTCAGGAGGATGTGTATACTTCGGTGCATATCGAGGAATATGAGGCTGAGGCCCGGGACACTAAGCTAGGCCCGGAGGAGATCACCAGGGATGTTCCTGGCGTGGGTGAGGATGCCTTAAAAGATCTGGATGAGCGGGGGATTATCCGCATTGGCGCTGAAGTGCGGGCTGGGGATATCCTGGTAGGCAAGGTTACTCCGAAGGGAGAGACCGAGCTGACTGCGGAGGAGCGCCTGCTGCGGGCTATCTTCGGCGAGAAGGCCAGAGAGGTACGGGATACCTCGTTGAAGGTGCCTCATGGGGCCTACGGCATTATCGTGGATGCCAAAGTGTTTACCCGGGAGAATGGCGATGAGCTTAGCCCTGGAGTGAATCAGACAGTACGCATTTACATTGCTCAGAAGAGAAAGATTTCCGTAGGGGATAAGATGGCAGGCCGTCACGGAAATAAGGGTGTGGTATCCCGTGTGCTTCCAGTAGAGGATATGCCATTCCTTCCTAATGGACGTCCCCTGGATATCGTGCTGAATCCTCTGGGTGTGCCTTCCCGTATGAACATCGGTCAGGTGTTGGAGATTCACTTAAGCCTTGCGGCAAAGGCCTTGGGCTTTAATATCTCTACTCCGGTATTTGACGGAGCGAATGAATTGGATATTATGGACACATTAGATGTGGCCAATGATTATGTAAATATGGAATGGGAGGAGTTCCTGGAGAAGTATCAGGACGTCTTAAAACAGGAGGTTCTGGGTTATCTGGGAAGCCACCTGGAACATCGCAGCCTGTGGAAAGGTGTACCCTTAGGCCGGGACGGCAAAGTGCGTCTAAGAGATGGGCGGACCGGCGAGTATTTTGACAGCGCGGTAACTATTGGCCATATGCATTACTTAAAACTCCATCATCTAGTTGATGATAAGATCCATGCTCGCTCTACTGGCCCATACTCCTTAGTTACCCAGCAGCCTTTAGGCGGAAAGGCCCAGTTCGGCGGCCAGCGTTTCGGCGAGATGGAGGTTTGGGCTCTGGAGGCCTATGGCGCTTCTTACACCCTTCAGGAGATCTTGACGGTGAAGTCAGATGATGTAGTGGGACGTGTAAAGACCTATGAAGCGATTATTAAGGGCGAAAACATTCCTGAGCCGGGTATCCCTGAGTCCTTTAAGGTGCTCTTAAAGGAGCTGCAGTCCCTGGGGCTGGATGTTAGAGTGCTTCGGGACGATAATACGGAAGTGGAGCTGAGCGAGAACATCGATTACGGCGACACGGATCTTCGTTCTATCATTGAAGGCGATCGCCATTACCATGACGAGGAGTCTTTCGAGAGTTACGGCTATCAGAAGCAGGAGTTTAAGGACGATGAGCTGGTGTCCGTAGAGGAAGATGATTATGAGGAGGATGATCCTTACCTGGACGACGAGGATGAAGGGTTTGATGATTCCTCAGATGAAGAATAATAGAAGGGAGTATCGCTCATGCCAGAGACAAATGAAACTTATCATCCGTTGACCTTTGATGCCATTAAGATTGGTCTGGCTTCTCCGGAGAAAATTTTAGAGTGGTCCCACGGTGAAGTGAAAAAGCCGGAGACCATCAACTACCGGACGCTGAAGCCGGAAAAGGACGGACTCTTCTGCGAGAGAATCTTCGGGCCTACCAAGGATTGGGAGTGTCATTGCGGCAAGTATAAGAAAATTCGTTATAAAGGCGTAATCTGCGACCGATGCGGCGTAGAAGTTACCAAAGCAAGTGTTCGTAGGGAGCGAGTAGGCCATATTGCATTGGCCGCTCCTGTATCCCATATCTGGTATTTTAAAGGGATTCCCTCTAGGATGGGATTGATCCTGGATATTTCCCCCAGGACTTTGGAGAAGGTGCTTTATTTTGCCTCCTACATTGTCCTGGATCCAGGCAAAACCAGCCTACAGTATAAGCAGGTATTGTCTGAGAAGGAATATCGGGAGGAGATCGAAAAGAATGGTTACGGTTCCTTCCGGGTAGGAATGGGAGCTGAAGCAATCCAGGAGCTTTTGCAGGCTATCGACCTTGAGAAAGACTCGGAGACGCTGAGAAAAGGGCTCCGGGACTCTTCTGGACAAAAGCGCGCCCGGATTATCAAGCGTTTGGAGGTAGTAGAGGCTTTCCGCAATTCCGGGAATAAACCGGAATGGATGATTATGACCGTGATCCCGGTAATTCCGCCGGATATCCGTCCTATGGTACAGCTGGACGGCGGACGTTTTGCTACTTCTGATCTGAACGATTTATACCGCCGGATTATTAACCGGAATAACCGTTTGGCGAGGCTTCTGGAGCTTGGCGCACCAGATATCATTGTTCGGAATGAAAAGCGTATGCTTCAGGAGGCGGTAGATGCCCTTATTGATAATGGCCGTCGGGGAAGGCCAGTGACTGGTCCTGGAAACCGTGCATTAAAGTCCCTGTCCGATATGTTAAAGGGTAAGCAGGGCCGGTTCCGCCAAAATCTGCTGGGAAAACGTGTAGACTATTCCGGACGTTCCGTTATCGTGGTAGGCCCGGAGCTAAAGATTTATCAGTGTGGCCTGCCAAAGGAGATGGCCATTGAGCTGTTCAAGCCATTCGTGATGAAAGAGTTGGTCTCCAATGGAACTGCCCACAATATTAAAAACGCGAAAAAGATGGTCGAGCGTCTCCAGCCCGAGGTTTGGGATGTGCTGGAGGATGTGATCAAGGAGCACCCGGTTATGCTAAACCGCGCTCCCACTCTCCACCGTCTGGGAATCCAGGCCTTTGAGCCAATCCTGGTAGAAGGCAAGGCCATTAAGCTCCATCCGTTAGTATGTACGGCTTTTAATGCAGACTTTGACGGTGACCAGATGGCAGTCCATCTGCCCTTGTCTGTAGAGGCTCAGGCTGAGTGCCGGTTCCTTCTGCTTTCACCTAATAACCTGCTAAAGCCTTCGGATGGAGGACCGGTAGCTGTGCCTTCTCAGGATATGGTTTTGGGTATCTATTATCTAACTCAGGAGCGCCCAGGCGCGGCAGGGGAGGGAGGCATTTTCCGCAGCGTTAATGAAGCTATCCTAGCTTATGAGAATAAGGCGGTAACTCTTCATAGCCGGGTAAAGGTGCGGGTGAGCAAGACATTGTCCGACGGGACAGTAAAGCAGGGAATTATCGATTCTACTGTGGGAAGATTTATCTTTAACGAGATTATTCCTCAGGATTTGGGCTTTGTAGACCGCTCTAATCCGGAAAATGAATTAAAGCTGGAAGTGGACTTCCATGTAGGCAAGAAGCAGCTGAAGCAGATTTTGGAAAAGGTTATCAATGTCCATGGAGCTATTCAGACTGCTATCACCCTGGATGACATTAAGGCTGTTGGCTATAAGTTTTCCACCAGGGCAGCAATGACCGTATCCATTTCGGATATGACTGTGCCGGAGTCAAAGAAGCAGCTGATTGCGGATGCCCAGACAACAGTAGATCACATTTCCAAGAATTTCCGGCGCGGTCTGATTACTGAGGAGGAGCGCTATAAAGAAGTTATTGAGACTTGGAAGAATACCGACGATCAGCTAACCCATGATTTGTTGACTGGTCTGGATAAATACAATAATATTTTTATGATGGCAGACTCCGGAGCCCGTGGATCCGATAAACAGATTAAGCAGCTTGCAGGAATGCGTGGACTGATGGCGGATACCACCGGACACACCATCGAACTTCCGATTAAGTCTAATTTCCGTGAAGGTTTGGATGTACTGGAATATTTTATCTCTGCTCACGGCGCCCGAAAGGGACTGAGCGATACTGCTCTGCGTACAGCAGACTCGGGCTACCTCACCAGACGTTTGGTAGATGTATCCCAAGATTTAATTATCCGGGAAGTGGACTGCTGCGAGGGGAAAGAGATTCCCTACATGAAGATTAAAGCATTTATGGACGGTCAGGAGACCATCGAGTCCCTAAAGGACCGACTAACCGGGCGCTACATTGCAGAGACGATTGTGGATCCGGATACCGGAGAAGAGATCGTGAAGGAAAATCATATGTGTACGCCGAAGCGGGCAGCCGCGGTAATGGAGGTGCTGGAAAAGACCGGCCGCAAGTCGGTAAAGATCCGTACAGTTCTTTCCTGTAAGTCTCATATTGGCGTCTGTGCCAAATGCTATGGGGCGAATATGGCCACTGGCCAGCCTGTTCAGGTTGGTGAGGCAGTAGGAATCATCGCTGCACAGTCTATTGGAGAGCCTGGTACGCAGCTGACCATGAGAACCTTCCATACTGGCGGCGTGGCTGGCGGTGATATCACACAGGGTCTTCCCCGTGTGGAGGAGCTTTTCGAAGCGCGTAAACCCAAGGGCCTTGCCATCATCACAGAGTTCGCTGGAGTTGTAGCGATCAAGGATACGAAAAAGAAGCGGGAAATCACGGTAACGGACAACGAGACCGGTAATTCCAAGACATACCTGATCCCCTATGGTTCTAGAATCAAGGTTCAGGACGGACAATATTTGGAAGCAGGCGATGAGCTGACGGAAGGCTCGGTTAATCCTCATGATATCCTAAAGATCAAGGGAGTCCGTGCAGTACAGGATTACATGATTCAGGAGGTACAGCGAGTGTATCGCCTTCAGGGCGTGGAGATTAATGATAAGCACGTGGAGATGATCGTCCGTCAGATGCTAAAGAAGGTAAAAGTGGAGGAGAGTGGCGACAGCGATGTGCTGCCAGGCGTATCCATGAATGTTTTGGAATTTAACGAGATGAATGAGAACCTTATCGCTGAGGGAAAGAAGCCGGCTGAAGGTAAGCAGGTAATGCTGGGCATTACCAAGGCATCTCTGGCCACCGACTCATTCTTATCCGCGGCATCCTTCCAGGAGACTACCAAGGTGCTTACCGAGGCGGCTATCAATGGCAAGATCGATCATCTGATCGGATTAAAAGAGAATGTGCTTATTGGAAAGCTGATTCCCGCAGGTACTGGTATGAAGCGCTATAGCAATGTGCGCTTGAATACAGATTACACCATGGAGAAAAAATATTATTACGAAGGAGAAGAGGATGATGACGAAATTTCACTGATTCCTCTCGATCTGGATGACGAAGATGATCTGATGGGTGAGGTGCTGGATTTTGGCGAGGAAGAAGAGATTTAATCACTCGGCGGAACAAAGACAGGATGCTTTAAAACACAAAACTTGTGGATGATAGAAACGAATTGGAAATAAGAACCGCTCAGGTTTCCTTTCTAGGGAAAACTGAGCGGTTCTTACATGTAATGAAGAAATTTTAATGGGAGGAGCCAGGCCCGCCGGTCTGCCCGGCTGCAGGCCCGCTGCCACTGCCGCCGCCGGCAGGACTAGAGCCCCCCGAGCCGGGGGAAGTGCTGCCGCCAGAGCTGGAATTCGTGCCGCCTGGTCCTCCGGTAGAGCCAGGATTTAAATCAGAATTTGAATAATTGGAACTTCCTGAGGGGGCTTTGCCTGAAGATGTATAAGAGGAGCCTCCAGGGCCATAATTTGTGTTTGAGCCGGAAGGGCTGGTATTCCCTGCTATCGTGGCATTCACACCAGAAGCGTTCTGACACACACCATCTGCAGCGAAGGTGTAATTTTGCCCGTCGATCGCAAGGGTGACATTGGCGGCCATCTTTCCCGTAGTTGGATCAAGATAGTAATATTTGCCTGCTATCTGGATCCAACGGGTTAACATGTGCCCCGCATTATTAAAATAGTAATATGCCCCACTGATCTCCTTCCAGGTCCGGGCCATCTTTCCTGTACCAGGATCCATGTAATATTTATTTGTCCCATCGCTGAGCCAGCCGGTAAGCATCCTGCCGTCGGTATTTAGATAATAATAGTCACCGGCGATTTCTGTCCAGCCAACCACCATCTTTCCGTCGGATCCAAAATAATACCAATTATTATCGATCTGTCTCCAGGCAGAAACCACACATCGTCCGTCTCCGCCATCCCGGAAATAATACCAGGCATTGTCCATAAAACGCCATCCTTGCATCATGGAGCCGTCGCTCCGCAGATAATAGTAGTTATCATCCTCTTTAATCCAGCCCTTTACCATGGTACCGTCCTGGAGATTATAGTACCATTTCTCCCCATCCTTGACCCAGCCGGTGGACATTAGCCCATTGGCCTTAAAATAATACCATTTACCGTCAATTTGCTTCCATCCCAGGGTCATCAACCCTGTGGATAAGTCCATATAATAATAACCATCACTGGTTTGTATCCATCCTTTGCGGATAGAACCATTATTTTCCACATATGTCCAGCTGTTTCCTGATTTCGTCCAGCCTGCCGCCATAGCAGTGGCAGCCGGGGTCAAGGTTAGCAGTCCCATTAAACCGGCAGCAGCGGCACATTTCCATATCTTTCGTTTCATCGCTTCCCTGTCCTCCTTACTATCTTTTTATTATAGCACAATTTTCCAGGAAATGCGGAATAATTTTATTACGAATGATGGAACAGACTTTACTCACAGGAAACGCTTTCTGGAATACTGGAGGTGAGCAGTGATCTCCGATAACCATTCTTGGCATAGCGGTACATAATAATGGTGTATTCCCCGAATTCTTCGCCAAGATTACTTTTATAAACAGCCCAAAGACTCCAGAGAAAGCCGGAAAGGGCCATGTAGGCAGTAAGAACAAACAGCTCCTCCTCATCTGGTTCCCGCTCCAGGTAAAGGGTAAGAATTTGAATAGCATGTTCAAAATCGTAATAAGAGTAAATGGAGCACATGGCCACGTCCAGGAGGGGATCTGCCATGCCAGAATATTCCCAGTCAATTAGTTTGATGGTTCCGTCGGTAAGAATCAGGAAATTATCTGCTACCGCGTCCACATGGCAGAGGACCTTCGGCCGCCTTCTCTGCCTTAGATGCTCCATAAGCTGAAGCATCCATTTGCGGACCTCCTTATAATCTTCAAAGGGAATCGGACCGTGAGCTAGACAGAGGCCTTCATAAAACAGAATCCGTTCCTGAATGTCAAAAGGATGGTCAACCTGCAGACCAGACTGGTGAAATTTCCGGAGAAGCGTCATACAGTGGCCCATCTCTTCCAAGTTGGAGCTGTCCGCTGTACGGGCATCTTTGTAGTATTCAGAGATCTTATAGCCGGTGTCCCCATTAAAATAGAGAACCCTCTCCGTAATTTCCAAGGAGGAAACGGTATCATAAACAGCCTTTTCCTGTTTTCGATTAATTAGAAGCTGGGTGCCCGGCCCTGGGATGCGGCAGATATACTGTTTGCCACGGATCTGGAATAAAAAGGATTTATTGGTCATCCCGGATTTCAGGCAGCGGATGTGGACAATCTCCGACTCCGGTACCTGAAATACCTGTGATACCAGCTCCATGGCCTGATTATTTGACTGGTTTTGATACCTGGTATCAAAGGATCGCAGCTCCTCCAGGTTTTCGAATTCATAAACTTGCTCCTTCTTCTGACGGTTAATGTACATAACAGGAGGGGGAGTCATGGAGGATTTCGCCTTTAACCGATCCATATAGACCTGTTCCCAATAAAACTGCTCTGTTCCGGGCTGATGGTAATAGCGCTCAAGCTCCGGAAGAAATCCATCTGAAAATTCTCTGGAGAAGAATGTCGGGCCGTACATTACCCAGGCGTCTTTTCCGCCGATAGATATGTCAGTGATCAACCCTTTCTTATTATAGGAGAGGCACCACTCTGAGGTCTCGCCGGACATTTGGACAGAAGAGTACCAGGCACCACATTCATACGCATGGAACATGTTTTCTCGCATCCAGTTATCGGAGGAAAGAACATACATATTTTTTCCAAGCAAAGTCCGGCGGGCGTGGTAGAGAGTGGCCAGAGTGTTTTTTGTCGCGTATTCCGGATTATAAACTAAGGTAACATCGTATTTGTCAATTAGATATTCAAATTTTTCTTTCAGATAGCCAACTGCGATAGAGATATTCTTTATTCCGACCTGATGCAGCTGCTTGATCTGCCGCTCAATCATCCGCTCGCCTTGTACCTCCAGAAGTCCTTTGGGTGTCTCAAAAGTAAGCGGTACAAAGCGGGAGCCGAATCCGGCGGCGATAAAAAGTGCGCCGTCCACCTGGTACGGTGTCAGGAAAAGGAGCCCGTTCTCGGTAATTTCATACTCTCCAGTGGAAGTTACCCGGATATAATCAAGAGCTAAACACTCCTTCATCAAGCTGTTAATGGTTCCCAAAGAAACGAAAATCTGATCTGCCAGCTCCCTTTGGGTAACCGAAGGATTCTCCAGAATACTCCGGCATAATAAAAACTGTCGGTTCATGATGAATAAATTCCTTTCTGTATGTTCAAAAAAAAGATTATTAAACATTATGTGAACATTATAACAAATTGAAGATGAAAAGCAAGAGGGAATCTTATGAATAAAGAACTTTCGTCAAGGCTTGTGAAGGGGTAAGCGGCTGAGGAAGAATTTTCCTAAATCGGCAGGACTTGGGATGAGATTTTTACATTGTACAGGTATCCATACAATTTAAGAAAGAATCGTGCTTTCTGTAATAATTCCGTAAGAAAATGCACAGAGAAAAGTTATGGTATTTTGGTGAAAATTATATTATACTTAGTATCGTGATGGAGGAAATGATATTTCCGAGGAAATTAAGAGGTTTTTTTGAGGATTTTAGGAATTTCTTAAAAATATGTCAAAAAAGTCTTGATAATTTCAATTATAGGAAGTATAATAGCCTCGTAATGCAATAAGGAGTTTCAAAGGAA
>CATJIO010000122.1 GCA_949740725.1 uncultured Lachnospiraceae bacterium
CTGTTGCCTATCCACGGACTTAAATCTATACATATTTGATTGACTTTTAATTCAATTTCTTTTGCTCTGTCGGCAGGGATAAAACTTTTGACTTTCGCAAGAGCATGTGCCAGCTCGTCCCCTCGTATCATGCCCGAAAGACTGGAAAGACCTATCAAAAGAGCAGAAAGGTCATCAGTTGAAAAAATCTTTTTATCAATCTTGTATTCCTGCATGATTTCAAAGCCGCCGCCTACTCCCGATATGGAGCGGACAGGAATACCTGCCATGTTGATCGCGTCTATATCACGGTAGATCGTGCGGGGCGAGACTTCAAACATATCTGATAATTCCTGCGCGCTTATCCGCTTTTTATCGAGAAGTATCATAATAATACTAACAAGCCTATCCACTTTCATCTGGCAGTCGCCTTTCAATTTAGATTGTTGCCATGCTGTTGTCAATAATTACATAGTACAATAAAAATGAGAGTAAATCAATAAAACAATGAAAATGGAGGGAAGTTATGTTTACAATCTATGTTTATGTTCTTGATACTTTAGCTGACTGGGAGTTGGGGCACATTACTTCAGAGCTTCATTCTGGCCGATTTTTCAAAAAGGATGCGAGGCGTATATCGCTTAAAACAGTCAGTTCTACTAAGGAGCCAATCCATACAATGGGCGGTCTGACAATCATACCTGATTGCTTAATTGATGATATTGTTGTGAATGAAACAAGCGTGTTGCTTTTACCAGGTGCAGATACATGGAATGATTCAAAGCATGGAACTATCCTCGAAAAAGCAAGGGAGTTTCTCGCTTTAGGAGCTACCGTATGTGCAATTTGTGGCGCAACCGGTGCTCTTGCAGGTTTTGGGCTGTTGGATAATCGACCGCATACCAGTAATGGGGCGGAATTTCTTGAAATGGTTTCCCCTTGCTATAAAGGACAAAACTTTTATATCGATCAGCCGTCAGTAGCGGATAACAACCTGATTACAGCAGGTTCCACGGGTGCTTTGCTATGGGCGAAACAAATTATTGAGCGTTTAGGCGTTTTTGAAGCAAATACACTGGAAGCGTGGTATGACTATTTCAGTACTGGTAAGCCAGAACATTTCTTTGCACTGATGCAAACTTTGTCGTCTGGCAATAGAAACTGATTTATCACCAATATTCTACTGCGTAACAAAACGGACATTCTGCTGACTTCTCGGTGTCTGTATCCATCATACGAAAGGCTGTAAATATCTGATTTTTCAGTGATGAATTTGGGTATAAAATGGAACCGTAATATATAAACGCTTACCTTTCGCAAATGGTCGTTTATGATTTGAACAAAATAGTTTGTTTTGTGGGGGAGGAATTGCTTATTTTATTTTTGAGGAAAATAATATATAATAGAACAAAGGATAAATCAGCATTTGCCTGCTTTCAACGGGCAGAACAAATTATAAGGAGGGGCATATCATAAACGAACTAATGAAATTTGCCAACAGAGAAGAATTTCGTGGATGGCTCGGTGATCATTGCCGGTCAAATGACGGTATTTGGCTTTTGTTCGGCAAGGCTGGTGGGCCAAAAACAATAAAAGCGGGAGAAGCACTGGAAGAAGCTCTCTGCTTTGGCTGGATTGACGGACAGATGGAAAAGATAGATGATAAGACTTATAAGAAGTATTTTTCTCTGCGCAGAGAGAACAGCAAATGGTCAGAAAAGAATAAGGCATTGGCGAAAAGTCTTGAAGAACGAGGGCTTATGACTGATTTTGGCAGGAAGAAAATAGATGAGGCCAAAAGGAACGGCCAGTGGGATGCTCCAAACCCTCTGGCAATCATTACAGAGGAACAGATTGCCAGTGTGTCTGCACTATTGGAAGGGTGCGAACCCGCCTATACAAATTTTCAGGCTATGTCCCCGTCTGTAAAGAAAACTTATACACGGGCATATCTTGATGCAAAGACAGACGCTGGACGACAAAAGCGAATTGCCTGGATGGTGGACAGACTCAATAAAAACCTAAAACCCATGTAATCAATTTGATAGGAGTACCCTTTTCGTAAATCGGCCTACCAGCACGGGCTTGCTGTACAGATTTTACTTATTGGGGGGAATTCCAACTTTTCGAAAGTCCTTTTATTAGCTACAATATTGCATGAAGTGATATTGATAAAGTCTTGAGGGAAATTTTTTCAAAAAAGTTTTTTTATCCCCTCCTATAGTGAAGATTCAGAAATGCCAAAAAAGCTATGAGAAGTTATGCACTCATAGCTTTTTTAAAACGGGAAACGATTGTATTTTGTAATCCCTCGTCTCTTCTGGGATTTCATCAACAGGTAAATTCTTTACAATTTCTTCACTCCCGGTAGCAGTTACCGTATCATAATACCAATATTTATGGTTCAGCAAAGTTTTTGTTGCCTGTGATACTTCAATCTGCTTTTTCACTTCTTTCAAATGGACATGAAACATTTTCCCACGATTGAAGCTATTACAAATATTTCCTCTGTGCCATACCGTTTACGGTAGCATGATTGTGGGCGTTACCATACCGCTTGCCTCAACGATTATCCAGTACAGCATGGATTATTCTAATTTTTCCTGTCACAGGGAGGAAAAGATGCTGTCTAATTAAGTGTACGGAAAAAATTCTGTCAGGGAGTGCTGCAGAGTTTGATGCTGGGAACAGGCTTGTTCCCTATAGATTTTCCACTACAAATACGATTTGCACTCCAGAAAAGAGGAACCATGAATCTATTCTCAAATGAAGAACTGATGGATCTGATTGAAAAAGCCACTGCGGGAGACAAGCCATCTTTGGAGGCGGTGTTGTTCAGCGTGCAGGATCTGGTATTTAACCTGTCCCTTCGCATGCTGGGGACTTTCCCCGATGCAGAGGATGCATCCCAGGATATTCTTCTAAAAGTTATGACCCATCTGTCATCCTTTAAAGGTGAGAGCTCCTTTTCTACCTGGGTATTCCGTATTGCGGTCAACCATCTGAAGGACTACAAAAAGCATATGTTTGCCCAGTTTCCCTTAAGCTTTGAATTTTATGGGGATGACATCCGGAATGCCAGGACAGAAGATGTGCCAGACATGACTCAGAATGTGGAGAAAGCGATTCTCACAGAAGAGTTGAAGCTGTCCTGTACTAATGTGATGCTACAGTGCCTGGACACGGAGAGTAGATGTATTTTTATTATGGGAACCATGTTTAAGCTGGATAGCCGAATTGCGGGGGATATTTTGGGAATCACGCCGGAGGCCTATCGGAAACGTCTGTCCAGGGTGCGTAAAAAGATGGCAGATTTCTTGACGGAATACTGCGGCGAATATGGAAAAGGAAAATGCCGCTGTGCAGATCGAGTGAACTATGCTATCCAGAGCCATCGGATTCATCCCGCGCAGCTCTATTTCCAGACAGCAGTGCCTGCCCAAGTGATGCTGACAGTGAAAGAGGCTATGGAGGAGATTGATGATTTAGCCCAGGAGTTTTCTTTCTGTAAGACCTACCAGTCACCGGAAAGTTTGAAACAGTGTATGAAGCGATTTTTAGACGGGGATTCTTTTTCAGTCATCAGAAGCAGATAGAGAGGGGAATATATGGATACGCAGATGATTTTAAACTACCTTAAGCGCTTAAGTGAAAATAATAACCGGGAATGGTATCATGCCCATAAGACAGAATACAAAGAAGCCAATGCTCAGTTTGAAATGCTGGTACAGGAACTGATCCTGCAGATTGGTAAGTTTGACAACAGCATCCGGCCCAGAGAAGTGAAAGAGCTGACCTTTAAGCTGGTGAGAGATACCAGGTTCAGTCATGACAAGTCTCCTTACAATCCGGCATTCCGGGCGCATATCGGCCCGGAAGGGAAGTTGCCTGTGCCGGTGGGGTATTATCTTATGATCAAACCAGGCGGACAGTCCTTTCTTGGCGGAGGGCTGTTTGCGGATATGTTTAAAGATGCTACCTCCATGATCCGGGATTACATTGCAGTGAATGGCGGGGAATGGGAGAAGCTCCTCCATACCTCGGAGTTTCAAAAGGAGTTTACTGTGCAGGGAACGGCTCTGAAAAATGTGCCTGCTGGCTATGACAGAAAGCATCCACAGGCGGAATTTTTGAAGTTTAAAAGTTGGTATCTGGAATATCCAATGTGTGATGACATCATTTCTGATGGGAAACTGTTTCTAGCGGAGGCGGTAAGGCTGTTCCGGATCATGAAGCCCTTCAATGATTTTCTGAACCGGGCGCTGGCAGATTTCCAGATGCCCACAAGATAAGGAGCAGTTAGATTATTTTTATGAGTTAATTTAGAGGTTACTTTAAGGAACATAGGATAAAATTTCATAGTCAAATTCACAGGATTTATCTGCTATGTTGCCAGCCAGGATTGTTTGTGGTAAAATGACGCTATCCCTTGCGACTTAAACCAACGAGCAGTTTAAAGGATGTGGATAGAATGATGCATTATATTGTATTTGACCTGGAATGGAATCAAAGCCCAAAGGGAAAGGAAGGAGCGGTGGATCACTTCCCCTTTGAGGTGATTGAGATCGGTGCGGTAAAGCTGGACGAGAACCGCCATCCAGTTGGAGAGTTCAGACAACTGATTTCTCCAACTGTATATACACAGCTTCATTATAAGATATCAGAGGTAACCCATTTAGACATGGAAACGCTGCGAAGAGAAGGGGTGCCTTTTGAAATCGGGATGGAGCGATTTTTGACGTGGTGTGGGGAGATGTATCGGTTTGTAACATGGGGCTCTATGGATTTAACAGAGCTTCAAAGGAATATGGTGTACTACGGAATGGAGATTCCATTTCCTATGCCGCTTTTATATTATGATCTCCAAAAGCTTTATAGCTTACAGTATCGGGACGGAAAGGAGAAGTTGTCTCTGGATCAGGCGGTGGAGGAGCTTCAAATTCCCGTTGAGGAGGAAAAACCTTTCCATCACGCGTTGGATGATGCTTACTACACGGGAAAGATTATGGAAAAAATGGAATTTGCGTTGGTAAAAGAATTTGTTTCCATGGATTATTACCGTCTTCCGGAAGGGGATGATGAGGTTATCCTGACGTTCCCTAATTATACCAAGTTTGTATCCAGAGAGTTTGAGGTGAAAGAGGAGGCATTAGCGAATAAACGGGTCAATGACGTAATTTGCTGCTGCTGTCACCGCATGCTTCGAAAAAAGATCCGGTGGTTTGCTTTAAATCCTAAACTTTATGTCTGTTTAGCGATCTGTCCGGAACATGGACTGGTTCGCAGTAAAATCCGAATAAAAAAGTCAGAGTCCGGAGGGGTTTTTGCTATTCGGACTTCTAAGTTGGCGGATGAGGCAGAGGCTAAACTAATTTCTGAAAAAAGAAATGAGATGAAGCAGAAAAGGACGGAAAAGAACCGGGAAAAAAGGCACCGGATCGGGAAACAAAGGGCCGAGAGGAAAAAAGCAGAAGGTCAGAAAGCCGGACAGATAAAAAGCGAAGAAAAAAAAGCAGAGGAACAAAAAAGATGAAAAACTCGGATTGAAAATCCGAGTTTTTGTCCATATTTTATGGAAGAATTATGGCGATTGACTTCCCCGCATCCGGTAGCCTACACCGATTTCTGTGAAAATGTAATTTGGCTCTGCAGGATTCTTTTCCAGTTTTCTTCGGATATGTGCCATATTTACCCGAAGAATCTGGTTGTTGTTATTATCTGCATAAGGCCCCCAGATGTGATTGATAATGTAATCATAGGTAAGAACACGTCCACCGTTTTTAGCCAAAAGGGAGACCAGTTTATATTCGATCTGGGTTAAATGGATCTCCGCCCCCTTTAAAGTCACCAGGCGTCTGGAAAAATCAATGGCTAAATCTTCATAGGTATAAATTGATTCTGAGACAGAGGAATTACCTCCTGAGTGATGACGACGGAGAGCAGTCCGGATTCTGGCTAAAAGCTCTGAGGTTCCAAATGGTTTTGTGAGGTAATCATCACAACCGCTGTCTAAAGCCAGGACTTTCTCCTGCTCATGAGCTCTGGCGGAAATCACGATAATGGGAATCATGGACCAGCTGCGTATCTGCTTTATAATATCAATTCCGTCAATATCGGGAAGACCTAAATCTAAGAGGACTAGGTCAGGGAAGCAGGATGTGACAAAGGATAGTCCCTCCTGACCTGTAGATGCAGTAATCACCTTATAATGATTAGAGATTAAGGTGGTCTCAATAAAATTACATATGCTTTTTTCATCTTCGATTATAATGATGGTTGATTTCAGACTCATGGGGATCTTCCTCCTTCAGGGGCAGGCAGCATATAAAATCTGCTCCATTTTCATGATTGGATACACGAATTTCGCCGCCGTGGGCAGCCATAATGGTTCTACAAATGGTGAGGCCTATCCCCATTCCTTTTCGGGAATCGCTACTTTGACTTGGGGTAGAAGGGCTTCCCTCGAAAATTGTGGCAAGCTTTTCCTCTGGTATTCCAGGACCAAAATCCTTTACATGGATGTAAGCGTAGGCTTCATCAGCGGCAAGGATAAGCTGAATGGGCTTCTGGGAATTACCGTGATAGTAAGCATTTTCCATTAGATTCATTAAAACCTGCTCAATCAGAATGGCATCTACGGGGATCATAATGTAATCTTCCGGAATCTGTACCTGAACCAACGCGTTGGGAATACGGCTTCGGAATCGGAGAACAGCTTCAGAAATGATCTCTTCCAACAGCTCTGGACTTGTATGGATAGGAGAGTCATTTGTGCGGATTCTGGTGATGGTGAGAAGGTTTTCCACCATATTTAAAAGCCAGTTGGCGTCGCTGTAGATATTTTCGATTAAATGGTTTTGTTCTTCTTTGGTAAGGGTATTTTTCGTATCTAAAAAAGTACTGCAGGTTCCAATAATGCCAGTTAAAGGGGTTCGTAGATCATGGGAGACTGCCCGGAGAAGATTGGCTCGCATGGTCTCCTTCTCCGCTTCCAGCAGTAGTTTTTCACGTTCCTGGATAATTAGATTTTTCTGCTTTAAGTGAGAAGTTAAGGTGCTGGTAATGCTGGAAATGATAATCATTCCGATAAAGGTAACCGGATAGCCGTCCATGGTAAAGTTAATTTGCATAAAGGGATAAGTAAATACATAGTTTACGCAGATTACCCCGATAAAGGAGGCGATAATTCCCGGAGCATAGCCAATAGTATTGCGGGCGATTAATACCACAGCTAGGATATAGATAATGGCAACACTGGTAGTATTTTTCCCAAGATAAAAAAACAGGATGGCTAACAGAGTAAAGGCCGCTAAGAGTGTAATTGTGATCACGATATTTTGGATCAGCATACGGCGAGACATCATTCGACAAAACCTCCCATCTTATTTTGATTATAACGGATAAAGGGGAGAAGGCCAAGTAAGAGACCGTTAATCTTTTGTTATAAAAAGTTTGGGGCAATCTCTCTACCGCCATGAACGGTAAGGAAAAAGCCTCCCCAATCAGGAAGGCCGTTTACCATTTCGTTTATTTTTAGAGCCCCGGTAGGAAGAGTGCCTCCTCTCCTGAATAACCAGATCAAATTCTGATGGGGAAAGACCAATATCATTAAGCCTTTGCTTTCTTCTTTCCCGGAGAAAATACAGCTCTGCTTCCGCTTTGCGCACGATATGGATTCGAATGACTATCACCGCTGTGATAATGCTGGCCGATACAATAGTAAGGGCGAAAACGACCCACACAGCAGAGGAGATTTTTAATGGAAACCAGCCAGATTCCTCGTCTGGAAGAGAAGTGGAGTGACCGGCAGGGACTTGTCCATCTTCAATAGCCTTCACGTTGGGGACGGTATCCGGCTCTCCTTTTGCACCAGTTGTATCGAAGGCTTTTGTGGTAGGCTCCGGAATGCCGATGGTTTCGGCAGAGGTGAGATTTGCCGCTGCTACCATTAACGTTAAGGAATTTTGATTATTTTTAATCGTCAGATAAGAGGAGCCAATATAGTGGCCGGCATAATGGTAAGAGATTTCAGCAATACTTCCAACAGGGGCGTCCTCAGAAAGCTGATAATTTAACCTGGTTTCCGCCTCATGAAAATCTGCGGATTTTGGAAGGGCAAGATAACAGTCCTCACTCATGGAAAGAGAGGAAATGGGGCTGAGGGTGAGGCCTGCAATGGTCATATCATTTTCGATAGACGTGTAGGAATGATGGTAGTCTGACACTGGGACAGAGCGAAAATTGCGGAAACCGAAATCAAGGAGAGTTTTTGTATCTTGGTAGTGGGTTTGATGGCCATTGAGAATAACACAGATGAGAGTTGTGTCATCCCGACGGGCACAGGTGACCAGGGTATTTCCTGCCAAGGAAGTATATCCTGTTTTTCCGGCAAAGGCGCCTTCGTAATAATTGGAATTATTCCGCTTCAACATACCATGATGAGCGTAAATGGTATTGTGCGGATCCTCCGGATCCGGATAATGCTTAATCGGGGCGTGGGTCCAGTACAGAGCGCCGTCTATTTCCAGAAAAACAGGGTTTTCTATAGCTGCTTTCGTAATCAATGCCATATCCCTGGCTGTGACATAGTGATCCTCCCCGTTTAACCCGCTGGGATTGGCAAAATGGCTACCTGTACACCCTAACTCTGCTGCCTTTTGGTTCATCAATACCGTAAATTCCTCGATGGAACCAGAGCAGTGCTCTGCCAGAGCATTGGCACATTCATTGGCAGAGGCCAGCATCAGTCCGTAAAGGCAGTCCCGAACAGTCAACTCATCACCTGGAAGAACTCCCATATTCGAGCTGCCCACTTCCACATCATTTACGGCATGTCTGGAAAAGGTGACCATATCATCCAGATTACAATTTTCGATAATAATCAAAGCAGTGAGTATTTTGGTGATGCTGGCAGGATAATAGGGCTGATCTGCATTTTTTTCATATAGAACCGTACCAGAGGCAGCATCAATTAGGATACCACCATCTGCCTGAATTCCGGAGGATTCAGGCCAGGAAGGGGCGGCCGTGACAGGAATATACATCAGAATGGAAAACAAGCTGATGATAGCCAGCAGGCGGGAAATTCCCATTGCCTTGCCTTTTTTATTTTTCTTTATACACAGAAAAGAAATCACCAAAACCATCAGAGCTGATCCACTGTAGGTAAGGAGAATCCTCATCGCAGTATCACGGAAAAAGCCCTCTGGTACAATATTAATCAACATATCTACCGATGGATCCAGGATCCACAAATCGTTATCAAAGAAAATGTGGTGGAATACAATAAAGTATTTTGAAAAGTTTGTGGATACAATCAAGCCTATGGCTGCAGCTATACCCAAGAAGATAAGGGTCCCAAGGAAAATCGCTTTGGGAAGAACATCAGGAATGCTACCTTTTGTCGCGGCAATAACCACAAGAGCCAAGAAGATAAACAAGACACAGAATCTTCTCAGCATAATGGCGCTCAAAAAGAGTCCCTGGACATCCTCCATGTGGGCAATCTCCCGTTCAGAGAAAAATTCCTTGGAATCGCCGCCCATGGTAGTCCACACATGAAGATCCTCCCGATTTCCCTTTAGATAGTCCATCATCTCATCGGTCACTTCAAGGAGATCTTCCATAGTCATGGAAGGAAGGCTGTCCAGAACATGATATTTACGATATTGATGTTGAAAGTAACCGGGTGTCCAATAGCAGACAGCCTCTACTGATGTAATAAGAAGGGTGAACATCAGGCAGAAAGCAGAAAGGATCCCCAGCAGTTTGTGGATTGATTGTTTCATAAAAAGAATTCCTCATTTCTTTATCCAAGGGCTCTTGTGACCTAGCATGTAACCATCATATAACAGAACGGCAGGAAATGCAAGGGTAAGAAATCCCCCGGAAAGATAGGATTCCGAGGGATAAATGAGAGATAAGCGTTACGCATTCTGCTTCATTTCCTTGATGACCTTCAGCCGTGTGAACTCTTCCCGTTCCTTTTCTTCCAGGGCGTTGGAGATATCCCTAGTCAGGGACTCAAAAGAAGGGATGGTAATATTCTTTAAGGCATTGGCCCGTTTTTGGGTCTTTTTAATGCTGGAGGCCAGGCGATAAGCAGAGTTTTCGATCATGGATAACTTGATGGTAAGATCCTTTACCTGCTCAAATTTCATCCTGGCTTCATCCAGGGACTGTGTTGTCCCGCTGAAAGCATAAGCAGGGATCAGGGGAGCTGGTTCATACTGTACCAGGGGGATCTCCGTTCCCATAATGCTTCTTGCCTTAATCTTAATGGAATTCTCTAAAGGGACGGTCAGGCTGGCTTCTTGTACATAGTTGATTCCCATTTCGATATTGGCCTGCTGGAGGGCGCGGTAGGCTTCCGTAAAGGTGGCATCGATTTCAGACTGGATATCCTTAGCCTGATCAATTAAACCCATCAGTTCCCGGATGAGGATATTCCGTTTTTTGTCCATCAGTCCATATCCCAGTTTTGCCAGAGACAGGGAATTTTTTGCCAGGATCAGATTTCCTTTCGTAGGAAATGTATTTGGATTCAAGGGGGCTACCTCCTACTCCTCTTTTAACAAGCCTTCTTCCGTTACCTGAGAAGGCCGATAATACTGGTCTAAGAGCTTGGTGTCAATCCGATCCAGCTCTTCCCGGGGAAGCATTCCCAGAAGCTTCCAGCCGATATCCAGGGTTTTGATAATGGTGCGGTTATCATGGGGATCCTGTCCCACAAAATGATGTTCAAATTCCTTTCCAAAGTTTAAGTACATTTTATCAATGGGAGACAGTTCGTCCTCGCCAATAACCGATGCCAGCGCCTTTGCATCTCCTACCTTCGCATAGCAAGAGAAAAGCTGGTTAGCTACATCCTGATGATCTTCACGGGTGTAGCCTTTTCCAATACCATCCTTCATCAGACGGGACAGGGAAGGGAGCACACTGACCGGTGGATAGATGGACTGGCTGTGAAGCTCCCGATCCAAAACGATCTGCCCCTCGGTGATATATCCAGTCAAATCCGGAATGGGATGAGTGATATCGTCATTGGGCATGGTCAGGATAGGAATCTGGGTTACCGAACCAGTCCGACCGGCCACAATTCCTGCCCGTTCATAGAGAGCGGCCAGCTCGCTGTACAGGTATCCGGGGAAGCCCTTTCGTGAAGGAATCTCGCCCTTGGAGGAAGAGACCTCCCGCATAGCCTCAGCGAAGGAGGTCATATCCGTCAGGATGACCAGAATATGCATTCCTTTTTCAAAGGCCAGATATTCTGCGGCAGTGAGGGCGACCTTTGGGGTAATTAAACGTTCCACTACCGGGTCATTGGCCAGGTTGATAAACATAGCCACGTGGTCGGATACGCCGCTTTCCTCGAAGGTGCGCCGGAAAAAATCCGCTACATCGTATTTTACTCCCATAGCGGCGAAAATAATGCCGAATTCTTCGTCGGAATCATCCCCCAGAGAAGCCTGTTGCACGATCTGGGCAGCCAGTTGGTCATGAGGGAGGCCATTACCGGAAAAGATAGGAAGCTTTTGACCACGGATCAAGGTAGTCAGCCCATCAATGGAAGAGATACCCGTACAGATATAGTTTCTGGGATATTCTCGGGTAATGGGATTTAAGGGTTTTCCATTAACATCTAGGCGGATATCCGAGGAGATTTCCCCCAGTCCATCAATAGGCTGACCGATTCCATTGAAGGTCCGGCCAAGCATATTTACAGAAACCGGAATTTCCATAGGATGGCCGGTAAGGCGGGTATGGGTATTTCTCAGGGCCATTCCTTCTGTTCCCTCAAAAACCTGAATGATGGCTTTATCCTTATCAATTTCGATGATCCGTCCCATCTTCCTCTGGGAGCCATTTATCGTCATTTCCACGATTTCGTCATAAGAAGCATCCTGCAGCCCCTCCAATACCACTAAAGGCCCGTTGATGCTGCTTAAACCAAGATATTCAATCGCCATAATCAGCCTCCTTATGCATTGCGCGCTACCACATTATCGTAGAACTGGTCGATTTGATTTTTATAGCCATCAAATAAATCCAGGCGGTCATTAGGAACATCATATTTAATGGAAATAATTTTATCAAAAATAGTATCCTCCTTAAGAATAGACATGGGCATTCCCATGGAGATCAGGGAACGGGAACGCTTATATAAATAGAGAATAACCTCCATCATTTTAAATTGTTTTTCCAGGGGGACACAGGTATCATCCTTGTGGAAGGCATTTTGTTGTAAAAATCCGGTGCGGATAACCTTGGCCACCTCCAAGGTCAGCTTTTGATCATCCGGGAGAACATCTGCGCCGATAAGCTTTACAATTTCCATCAGACTGCTCTCTTGGGTTAACAGGGAAACGATTTGATTCCGGTAGTCCATAAAGCATTTATCCACATGATCTGTATACCATGGGGCTAAATCGGTTAAGTATTCCGAGTAGCTGGTAAGCCAGTTGATGGCTGGGAAATGTCTGGCATAGGCCAGTGATTTATCCAGTCCCCAAAAGCAGCGGACAAACCGCTTAGTATTTTGGGTCACTGGCTCGGAGAAGTCGCCGCCCTGAGGCGATACTGCCCCGATGATCGATACGGATCCTTCTGTGCCATTTAAATTCTGCATCATGCCGGCGCGCTCATAGAAGGCAGACAGACGAGAAGCCAGATAGGCGGGGAAGCCTTCCTCTGCTGGCATTTCCTCCAGACGGCCGGAGAGCTCACGCAGAGCCTCTGCCCAACGAGAGGTGGAGTCTGCCATGATTGCTACATGATAGCCCATATCCCGGTAGTACTCGGCTAAGGTAAGGCCAGAGTATAAGCTGGCTTCACGAGCCGCTACCGGCATATTGGAGGTGTTGGCGATGAGAGTAGTGCGATCCAGCAGGGGATTCCCGCTTTTTGGGTCGATAAGCTGAGAGAATTCTTCCAGCACCTGGGTCATTTCATTTCCCCGCTCACCACAGCCGATATAGATAATGATGTCCGCGTCAGACCACTTGGCGATCTGATGCTGGGTCATGGTTTTTCCAGTCCCAAAACCTCCCGGAACAGCCGCGGTTCCGCCCTTTGCCAGGGGAAAGAGTGTGTCCAGTATCCGCTGTCCGGTAATTAAAGGGCGGGAGGCAGGAAAGCGCTTTGCCGTAGGCCTGGGGACCCGGATAGGCCATTTTTGCATCATAGTAATACTTTGCTCTTTGCCATCTCCCTTTTGCAAGGTTAGGAGGGCATCAGAAATTCTATAGTCTCCGTCTTCTACCACGTCGAGTACATAGCCCTCCACCGTGGGAGGAAGCAAAATTTTATGAACGATGGCTCTGGTCTCCTGAACCTGGGCTATAATAGAACCAGGGAGGAGGTAATCCCCCTTCTTCACCATAATATGGGTATTCCATTTCTTTTCGGTGTCCAGGGAATCTACAGATACACCCCGGTTGATGTAAGGACCTCCTATCTTTGCAATCTCGCTTAAAGGCCGCTGGATTCCGTCAAAAATATTGCTTAAGATGCCAGGAGCAAGGGTAACGGAGACCGGAGCGCCACTGCCATAAACCAGCTGCCCTGGCTTTATCCGACTGGTTTCTTCATAGACCTGGATAATCGTTCGATCCAGGGTTAGGCCGATGACCTCTCCCACCAGTTTCTCTTCTCCCACATAAACCATTTCATTCATCTGAAATCCAGGATCGCCTTCCAGATAGATTACCGGACCATTAATGCCGAAGATTACCCCGGTTTTCGTTGCGTCAGCCATTGGAAGCACCTCCTATTTCAAATTGGAATGTCCGTTTTGCTTCATTAAACTTATTATCAAAGGAATGGTCGATGAGAATATTCCTTGAAGGGATTACCGCTCGGATCCCGCCTCCAAAAGAATATTCACTGATCTGAATATTCACGTTATTTAAGTAGGCCAGCTGATTCACATGCCCCGAGTCTACAGGATCCATATAGAAGATTAATTCGTCAGTCCCGGCAAATTTCTTTGCGGATTTAATGTAGGAATCCAGGAGGCTGTGATATTTGGGTGTCTCCATAAAGTTGTCCAGAAGATTTTTTACCTCAATAAATAGCTTTTCCTTTAATTCATTGTGATGGAGGCTAAAGCTCCTTTTTAGATTCATTTGCTCAATGGCCAGCTCTTTATTCATTTCTCGTTGGATTTTTTCACGTTCTCCCTGGAGCTGCATCTGAGCTTGCCGCCTTGCATCTGCTTTGTGCTCCTCCAGATCATTGGTTAAAGCAGCTGCGTAGTCGTCAAAGATACGGTTACTCTTCGCCCGGGCATCCTCCATACATATGGTAAAAAAACGCTGTAACTTTTCGTCGGTTGTCAATCTTGTCACCTGCTTTCTATTATAGCTTTAATCCGATGGCTTCATTTACATAAGATGTAATAAAGTCCGGCTTACGCCCAGTGCCGTGGCGATCCGGTATTTCCACAATCAAGGGGGATTTCCTGGCCAGCTTCACTGGGTTAATGATTTCCGGGAATTCCCGGCCAAATTTCTCTGTCAGAAGCAGGATGCCGATCTCTTTATCTGACAGGGCTTGTTCCAGGGCTTCCTTTAGCTCTTCGGATTCATGTACAACCAAACCTTCTACCCCTGCCAGACGCATTCCGGTGAGGGTATCAACATTATCACTGATTAAATAGAGCTTCATCGCTTACAGCCTTCCGATAATCATAAAGGAGATGATCAGTCCGTAGAGGCATACACCTTCTGCCAGGCCGACGAAAATTAAGGATTTACCCAGGATGGAGCTGTCTTCACTAATGGCGCCAAGAGCTGCAGAGGCGGCTGCGGAAACAGCGATTCCACCGCCGATACAGGATAAACCGGTTGAGATTGCGGCAGCCATACAGATCATGCCGGCAGCAGGATTTGTTCCAGAGGCAACTTCTTCAGCAGCAAATGCATTACCGGTAAAAAACAAGGCGCTGCAGGTCAGCAGAGTTCCGAAGAAAAGAAGGGTATTGATTGCCAATGCTGTCTTATAACGGCCTCTGGATTTTTCTCCTGCAGCAAAAGCGCCAAAAGGAACAAGAATACTTAAGATTAATGCGAGGGATAATAATAATTTTACAGTCATGATAAACTCTCCTTTTTCATTATGATTCAATACTTGATTTTTGATATGGCTTAAAGGGTCTGCCAGTTCCACGGTAGAAGCGGCTGAACAGCTCATAATATTCCAGACGAAGAACCTGAATACCCACAATCAGGCCCTCCATGCCGCAGACGAACAGGTTTCCCAGAACAACCACCAGCCAGTTGGTATTCCCGGTTTCATAACCGGCCAGCATCAGCACCACTTCCATCATGGCAGCATGGCTGACTGCGAATGCGCCCACACGAACAAAGGAAACGGTGTTGGAAAAATAACTTAACATTACCTCAAATAATTCGAAAAATCCCTGTACCACGAACATACCGATTCCGCTTTCTGGCTTTGGGGATTTTTTCTCTACCAGAGCGGTTAATGGCTCCTTCAAGAATAAAAGGAGCAAAGGGATTCCAAACATCACGGCCATCAGGGCAGCAGCGGGCATTGGCTTACCAGCCATAAAAAGAATGACAACCCCAATCAGAGACAGGTAAAAAACCAGTCCTGCAGCCCCGTTGGTATCAAACCAGGTTTTTTCCGTATCATGGCTTCGGAAACTGTTTATCATATTCAGAATCATCGTCAGGATAATGATCCCCATTCCTAAGGCTACGGTAATCACAAAGATAGTGTTTAATCTCCCGATAAAAGGAAGGGTGGACATTGCCTTGCCCGGACGCATCCATATAGCGTCGATTATGTCTTCAAAGCCGAAGATGCTTCCGAATAAAAAGCCGAATATGGTGGAGAAAAAGCCGCAGCAGCTGATAATCGCAGCCAGGCTTATCTTTTTTGTACGGTAGAGAAGGAAACCGCCAATGAGCAGACATAATCCTTGCCCCACATCTCCGAACATAAAGCCAAAGAGAAAGGAATAGGTAAGGCCGATTAATATAGTTGGATCAAATTCACCATAATCCGGAAGTCCATACATCTGAATAAACATTTCAAAAGGTCGGAACAGCGCCGGGTTCTTCAGCTTAGTAGGCGCCTTGCTTGCAATATTATTGTGGCTTTCCTCAATAATCAGGAGCAGTTCCGAATCATTGCTTAAATCCTCTTTCAGGCGGAGAGCATCAGACTGGCTCATCCATCCGCAAAGAATAAAGAAGGTATTATCGTCATGACGTGTACAGGCCGCAAGCTTTCGTATATTAAAGTTTTGAGCATAATTTTCCAATTTTTGAAAAGCTGCACATAGCTCATTTTTCTGGCTTTTAAGGATATCCTGAGTCTGTGATACGAGCTGCTGGATGGAAGTTTTAATCACGGCAATTTTTTCATCCAGGTCATGAGACATTTCTTTCGGGGTGCCTACTACAGAATCTGGCAGGAGCAACCGCTCAAAATGCATGGAATGATATACAGCATCTACCCGTTCTGCAACAGGGGCAGGGACAAAGTAAACCAGCCAGACATATTCCTCGTCTTCTCGGCACAGATAAAAAATGGTATCTAACGTGTCATAGACAAAGGACTGGAATTTATTAAAATATTCCTTGGTAATTCGTCCGAACCGAAATTTAATGCAACGAAATTGAAGAATTCGGGAAAGATCGTAGTTTAAGCCGGTAAAAGGAGCAACCTGGTTCCGAAATTGGTTCAAGCTGTCCAATTCCTTTTCCAGCTCTGCCTTCTGACAATTTAATTGTGTTAATTCTTGATCCAGAGAACGTATTTTTTCCGAAGCTTCCTGGATGGTCAGGGAAACCTGGGGCTGGGGCAGAGACAGGGGTTCGCCGAAGCAAAGCTGGATCAAATCCTTTGCTTTGCGGTAGTCTTCCTGGTAGGGATTGGTCTCATTAAATGGCCGCAAATCCTTTACATTGTGGAGCTCAGACAAAGTATTTTCCAAATGAATTGGATATTTGGAAAGATACTCTTCTGCAACCCGGTCAATCTGTGATTTTGGCCCTGTCAGGTTTAAAAATTTCATTGTTTCAATCACAAATGGCAGCCTCCTTTGCTACATATTCATTACAGAGGACAGGATTTTCTCCGGCTCCAGTCCGTAGCGAATGCTTTCTATAATATGGATAATCCGGGTAATTTCCTGTTCTTTAAAGTAAAGATAGGAATTAACCGTGGCAATGGAATAGGGATCCCGTCTTTCTGTTAATTTGTGAACTCGGTTTAATACCTGTTCGGTCAATGCTTCCGGGTCAGGCCATGAGTCAGAAGAAACCAGATTCCGATTGCTATAGTAAGTAGTGTTTAAAATGTTGAAAAATTTTTCTACGGAATCAGCGTTAGCTAATGCGGAAATCTGCTCTGCTCTTAATCGGTGGGTAATAGGAATCAAGAGGGAGCAGATTTCCGAGGACGTCATACGGTAATACTTGATACAACGGTAGATCCACTGTAGATTCAACATATCCAAGCGTTCTCCAAAGCATTGGGTTAAGGCCTCCCGCTCTTTATGTTTTAATTCTTTGTTTTTAATTTTCCACATGGTATTAAAGTAAACCATATCCAGGCTCATCTCATAATCAAATAATGAGGCATTGCCCTGGCGGTTTAATCGAGTAAGAGCAGCATAATAAGGAGAACCAGCTAGGTTTGTGGTAAATTCCTCCAGGCTGTGTACCGTGGAAAGCTTAATGAGATCCAGCGTTGAATGGCGTTCGAAAAAATCCTGAAATAGGGATAGATTTAAATCCACAGGACTTTGCCGGATCACGCCTCGGAGACAGCGTTTTAAGGCAGATATCTCATAGTGCATAAAGTAGAGATCTAAAAACTTTCGCTGAGGCAGAGTTGAAAAGCGGTAAAGCTTGGAAAAATCATGATACTTGGACTGGAGAAGAAGCTCTTCGATCTGAGATCGGTGTAGCTGGCTTTCATCTGTACCAGAAAGAAAAGGGCTGTAGGCCGGAAGCTTTCTTAAGTAATCTACAGATGCGGGGACAGAATCCAGAGAGACCAGTTCCCGGTACTGAGCATCTTTAATCAGCCGGCTTTTCATGGCACGAACTTTCGTGGTCAGACCGCTGTAGGTTAAGAGGCCTTCCATGGTATCACTCCTTTATGATTTGGTTAAATATGCTGGCCGCAAGTTCATTATGGCAGGTATGGTAAACATTGTCCAGAAAAGAAATGGTTTGCGCCGCTTCACTGCGTTGGCCTTCCAGCGTTTTCTGCAACTTGGATTTCATTTCCTCGCGCAGTTGCTGGATCTGACGTTCCGTTTCCTTTTCCAGTTCTTTGTCAAACTCTTCGCGTTCGTTCTTGATTTTTTCTGCAAAACCTGATTTTTTTTCATCCATACCATTAATCACAGAAGATGCAGCAGCTTCGATCTCGGATATTTTGTTAATCAGATGCTCCATGGCAGTCCTCCTTTTTTGTTACTGTTTACACGCACAGTGACCTCATTTTTACCTGTTTGTGAGTTAAATCCACGAATTATCATACTACAAAGGCGGGAAAAAAAGCCACGGCAGAAATCACAAGAAAAATAGCAAAAATAAAAAAATATTAGTCGTAATTTACAACATAGAAAAGATGTTAAAACTTTGTAAAAAAACGCCGGCACAAATGGCCGGCGCAGAGCACTTATTGAGTAATATAGGCAGTCGCCACATAGGCATCCTGTCCCTCGTAGTTGATAATCGTCCATTGAGAATCGTAGATACCAGTGACAGTAACCTCAGTATTTGGTTCAAGCTGCACCAGGATCCGGGAATCTGTAGAGGGTTCTTTGCGCACATTTAGTGTAGAAGTGGTCCGGTAAATTGCTGTGGAAGAGGTTTCAGGGGGCAGAGATTCGGTTTCTTCTGGTGTGGTTTCAGGAATATCCACAGAGGAGGGCTCGGCTATGGATTCAATGGGAACATTGGTCGCCGGTGTGGTTTCCTTTTCCTTATCCTTTTCTGGAAGAATGGTGCGGATAATAAAAATCAGAAGGATAACACAGATCACCGGAACCAGGATCCGAAGAAAATCCTCAAGTGGAGCCTTTTTTCGCCGCCTCTTTCGATTCGCATTAGAGGGCCGTCCCGTCCTTGGTCTAGATGGAGGGGAAGCAGGGGGCCTGCGACGTTTTTGCATGTATTCATTGGCAAAGGAATAGGCCTCCTGGGCCAGAAGCTGATAGGTTAAATTGGCATCAGAAGCGCTGTCATTCCCTTCATGGACAGCTTTATTTCCGAGGACTCGAATCTTGTGGTAATTGTCTCGAGTTGCCCTGGTGATCCACTGCCCTTCAAAAAGCTGATCAACCAGATCAGAAAGATCTCCATCCAGGATACACGCTCTTTCACCCATGCTTTTGATCATGTACTCCAGTGTCTGCCGGGCTTTTACCATAGCCAGGTTATATTGTCTTTGGCCAATCAGCCGTTCCGTTTCTTTTACACCTTGCTGAATTTTTTGCCAGGTGCTGGTCATGTCCGCCATAACAGGCCCTCCTTACGATTTCAATTTCCAACGATATACTCTTTATTATACATAATATCGACAAAATGTGCACCTAGTTTTATATGTGTTTTTCTGAATATTGCAAAATATTCTTGTGAATGTTATAATTTTTGGCATAAATTAGGGATAAAATTAAAGAAATACGGTCTGAGAATGGAGGAATTTCACTATGAGACTGCGCCATATACCAGGGGCAGAAGAAAAAATTGCAGAAAGTCCTTTTGTTATCCATAATCCTCGAGAGGAAAAGGGAAGATGGGGAAAACGATTCCAAAATACAAATCCCATTGAGATCGAGGTGGGAATGGGGAAGGGCAGATTTATTATGGAGTTAGCCCAGAGATATCCAGAACGGAATTTTATCGGAATCGAGCGTTATTCCAGTGTTCTGCTGAGAGGCCTGGAAAAAAGAGAACAGCTAGATTTGCCCAATATCTGGTTTTTGTGTATCGATGCCAGGGATTTGGGAGAGATATTTGCACCAGGAGAGGTTTCCAGGATCTATTTGAATTTTTCCGATCCCTGGCCGAAGGATCGCCATGCAAAGCGGCGCCTTACCTCTGCAGAATTTATGAAGGTGTACGAACAGATCTTAGCGCCAAAGGGAGGTGTCGAGTTTAAGACGGATAACCGGGGACTATTCGAATATTCTCTGGAATCGATTACTTCGGTTGGATGGATCATCCAGGAATCTACTTTTGATCTCCACCATTCGACCATGGCAGAGGGAAATGTGATGACTGAATATGAAGAGAAGTTTGCCACAGAGGGGAAGCCTATTTGTAAGCTGACCGCTGTTTTGCAGGTTTAAGGAAAAATTTCGGATGGCGCTCATAAGATAGAAAAAAAGGTAGCAGGCGGATAGATATGGGAGTTTCGGATAAAATAAAAAAGAATCTCAGTAAGAAACTGAATGGAAACCAGGACTTGAACCGAGAAGTGCTTCGATGGAAGAAATCATTGTCAGAAGTAAACCATCTGCTGAATGGCGGAGGGGAGAAAAAGAAGGAGACTAAGGATTGAGGAGGAAAAACGATGATAGAGAAAATTACCAGTGAAAATTTCGATGAGAAAGTGCTGAGGGCAGAAGGACCCATTTTAGTGGATTTTTATGCAGACTGGTGCGGTCCCTGCAAGATGCTGGCGCCGGTGGTGGAGGTTGTAGCAGAAGAGTTCTCCGGAAGGATCACGGTAGGAAAGTTAAATATCGATGAAAATGCTCCTTTGGCAGATAGGTATGGGGTAATGAGTATCCCTACGCTGATCGTCTTTAGAGGCGGTAAAGAGGAGAATCGTCTCCTAGGTCTCCAGTCCAAAGAGGCGATTCACAGAGTAATTCAGACAATTTTATAAAAAAAGCTTACAGAATTTTGTAGTATTTGCAATAATATGAAAAATTTTATAAAAAGGGGTTGACTTTTTCAACCCCTTGCTGTAGAATAGCAGATGTTCCGGTCGAAACAATGTAAGCGCTGGGACAGGAAAAGCGCCTTTAGCTCAGTTGGTAGAGCAGTAGACTCTTAATCTATTTGTCCAGGGTTCGAGTCCCTGAAGGCGCAGCAAAAAGTTCCGATCTTGCA